>ONAV01000070.1 GCA_900315925.1 uncultured Selenomonadales bacterium
GGATTCTTTTTTCTTTGCTTCAATTGTTTCTTCGGCTTCTTTGATCATGCGGTTCGCTTTTTCTTCCGCTGTGGCCAGCTTGCCTTCCGCCACATTCTTACGTAACACATAGCCTGCGCCGCCGCCAACGGCCAAAGCTACAACTGCAGCAATCACTGTTTCGAAAATTTTCTCTCACCTCCTTCGTTTACGACATAAAAATAAGGCAACCGATACGGTGGTTCGCCTCGTGAAATACTACTTTTTAATTATAGGAAATACTGATTAATTTTACTTACACGATTGGCAACTATAATTGTAATGAAAAATCCCCAAAAAGTCAAGGCGGCAATCACGAAATACACTGATTTGCCGACCCGGATTTTTTGGGGATCGTGCATTACTTTAATAATTAGTAAGGAACCATTGCTTATGCATAATCTTATTATGCGCTTGCAACTGCATCGCGCAGGTTCATTTCATATGCGATTCCTTTAAGGAAAATCGCTGCTGACATTTGATCTGACCGCACGCTTGCCGTTGCATCGCACAAATATTCAAATCTTATGCGTTTCCTTTAACGTTCCGCTTACGAATCGTGCCTGTTATTCCTGCCACACTGTTCCGGCTTCTTCTTTGGCCAAAGCCAGGCCCAGGCGGATCATGGAAGGGCCGAACCCTCTGGCGGAGAAATACCGCGCCAGTGCCGCCATTCCTTTTTCCGTCGTGCAGTCATATTTTTTATCGCGCCTGGCCGCAATCTGCCGGTACGCTGCCTGCACGCGCCATGACTCTTCTTCTTCGCTCAGCATGCCCAGGATGACGGGAATATATGCTTCACTCACCTGCTTTTTTATGAGTTCCGCCTGCAAGTGCAATCTGCCGTAAACCTTCCTGGCACGCCAGGATTCAAAAACACGTCTGGCGTACCGTTCTTCGTTCAGCAGATCATATTCTTTCAGCTTTGCCACGGTCTCGCGAATCAGTTCAGAAGAGGAGCAACGCCGTTTCAGCTTCTGCACCAGTTCCTTTTCACCGTGTTCCCGCCGGTCCAGCAGACTTAACGCGTATTCGTAAACTTCATTACTGGTTGTCAGGGATTTGCTGGCGTTCCGGAACATCTGCCGCTACTCCTTCTGCATCCTTCGGTGCAATCAGTTTATTGACAGTCAGCTCGCGGATCTTGGCTTCCACTTCCGCGGCCACTTCCGGGTTATCCCGCAAAAATTCCTTGGCTTTTTCCCGACCCTGTCCGATGCGTACGTCGCCGTAAGAGAACCAGGCGCCGCTCTTCTGCAAAATTTCCAGATCCACGCCCAGGTCCACCAGGCAGCCGGTCCGTGAGATTCCCTGCCCGTACATGATATCGAACTCTGCCTGTTTAAAAGGCGGGGCTACTTTGTTCTTGACCACTTTGATACGGGTGCGGGAGCCGATTACGTCATTGCCGTTTTTAATGACTTCCACCTTGCGTACTTCCATACGGATGGTAGAGTAGAATTTCAGTGCCCGGCCGCCGGTGGTGGTTTCGGGATTACCGAACATGATGCCCACCTTTTCGCGAATCTGGTTGATAAAGATGGTGGCGCATTTGGATTTGGCAATGATGCCTGTCAGTTTACGCAGCGCCTGACTCATGAGGCGGGCCTGCAGACCCACATGGCTGTCACCCATCTCCCCTTCGATTTCCGCCCGGGGCACCAGCGCTGCCACAGAGTCGATGACGATGATATCAATGGCGCCGCTGCGCACCAGCGCGTCACAGATTTCCAGCGCCTGCTCCCCGTTATCCGGCTGGGAAATCAGCAGATTGTCAACGTCTACGCCTAAACGGCGTGCGTAATCCGGATCTAGGGCATGTTCCGCGTCAATAAACGCCGCATAGCCGCCCATCTTCTGGGCCTCTGCAATCATATGCAGGGCGACGGTCGTTTTGCCGGAAGACTCCGGTCCGTAAATCTCTACCACACGTCCCCGGGGAATGCCGCCTACCCCTAACGCAATGTCCAGCGACAACGCGCCGGTAGGAATGGTTTCCACATTCATCTTGGCGCTGGCTTCGCCCAAACGCATGATGGAACCTTTTCCGAAATCCTTTTCAATCTGCCGCATGGCGCTGTCCAGCGCCCGTAATTTATCATTGGAAATACCTGCCATAATTAACCTCCTGTGTTCGTCGAGAACTTTCCTGTAAGTATTATACAAACAGAAGTTCGTTTTGTCAACTGTTTCTAATTGAAATTCAGGAGAGTTAATTTGTCTGCGTGATTATAATTGAAGGAGAAAAACATATTCAAGTTTTATAGATTATTACAGAGCCTTCATTTTATCCTTCCGGTCACTTTAGTGACCGGACTTTTTTCGTAACTCCAGCAATGACGCGGTTTTCCAGCCTGCTTTCTGTTATATATATATAGACAGCGTAATTGTCTGTCTCCAGATAGCACTTCTTTCGTTCATCTTATTGCTTTGTTCGGGAAAGCTGCCACTGCGCCGACGCGAAAATCCCTGGCTATGCACTTAAAAAGAGGAATGGGAAATCCCCACTCCTCTTTCTTCATATTATATTGGGTAGTGTTTGCCCTTACACAGTATCAGAACGTCCAGTTTGCCTGCAAGTTTGCTGTGATACCCCGCTGCTTGCCGACCCAACCCGTTACACCCAGGTCGATGGTCATCGGACTCTTGCCTGGCTTCACCTGCCAGCCTAATTCAATCATGCCGCTGCTGCCCTTCACGCTAGGACTTGGCGCCTCGCCGCTCACACTGTAAGTGGCGCGGGCGTCACCCTTGAATTCATACTGCCAGGCCAAACCGCCGTAAAGCTTGTTCTTCTCATTCAACGCATGGGTCAGTCGTGCGCCCAGACGGATGCGATGGCTGTTCACCGCGTCAAAGTTTGCCGTTTCATTGGCCCCATTCAGGTACGTGCTGTCACTGCCAGTATGGCTGTAGAAATATTTGCCATAATAATCTAACGTGTTATCGTGACCGATATCTTCCAGTTTGCCTACACCCAAATGCGCTGCCCAGTATGTAGCGCTGCTGTCATAGTTGACATGAAGCCCGGGCCTGAGATCTGAATTATAATCGGATTTCGTGCGGCCTGCCCGCAAGCTTCCTTCATAGTAGAATCCGTTATTGTTCGTCTGCTTTGCGATCACACCGATACCCCAGTAACTGGACTTGCCGTCTGCCTTGATACCGCTGTCCTGATAGCTGTCATAGCTGCCATGTCCGTATTCGATGACCGGGCCTACCAGCAGCTTTCCGTTCTTGTTTTCAATCTCACGGGCAAAACCCAGATTCATCCCAATCCCCTTGTTGTCCACATGGGAACCGCTTTCAGCCCGCAGCTTGCCAAAGCTTACCGCCGCGAAGGGAGCGAAACCGCCAGCCTTTGGTGCTGCCGCCGCATCACCTTCGGTTCGTTCCGCAGCCGCCGCGTCTGCCGCATTGCTCATGCCCTGACTGATCAAAAGGTCTGCTCCGGCATTGATCATGGTCACAACACCGGCGCGGGTTTCAACCGGCGATTTCAAAACATCCGGAATGGAAACAGCTTTTTTGCCACTTCCTCCATTTTCGCCGTTTCCCCCTTCATCCGCTTTTTGCTCCGTCACATTATCCACCGTGGCAATAATGGTATTTGCATCCTTCTTGCTGATACTCAGTTCATATTTATCATCCGTGGTCAGGCTGTTGGCGGAAAGGAATTCTGCCTTTGCCAACGTAGCGCTGTCAGTCGTCTTTAATGTGTCGTCCGTTGTCAGACCGTTGGGACTGGTAATCAGGTTAACCGTATCACCTTTCTGAAGGCTCACGCCCTGAAGTGCTGCCACGCCGAATGTTACGCCTTTCACACCTGTCGCAGCAAGTCCATCAGCAACGGTTAACATAGTATCGTTGTTGGCAATGTCGGAAGGGAGGTAGAAGTTCATGTTCTGGAAGCCGCCTAATACAACCACATTAACATTTTTTGCCGCCAGGTTCAGCGTATTGCCGGTAGAGGTAGCCGTATCGCCATCACCACCATACAAACGGGTAACCGTCATCGGTATCAGGATATTGACAGTATTATTGGCAGCAGTTCCTTTTTTGGTTACGTAAGATCCGGAACCGGGGGGATCTTCTTCATTATAGAATGCAGCGCCACCTACAATATTCGTATCAAAACTCAAATTCGCATCGCCGCCAATTGTTACTGTGTTACCGCTGGCTGAATATTTTCCACTTCCGCCAAATATTAAAGCATAATATCCAGTAGTACCTTTACTTATCGTTCCGCCAGATATGTTTACTTTGTTGTTATCCGCATAACCACTATCACTCATACCGCCATAAATTGTACTGCTAATTGTGCCGCCGGTAATATTTACCGTGTTTTTGTTTGCATCGCCGCTGCCATAGTTTTTGCTTTTGCAGAAACCACCCGCCACAACATTTGTTACCTTACCGCCACTAATGTTAACTGTATTTTTTTGAATATCAGCATTTCCATATGCATAAGCACCATATACATATCCAACTTCCGCATCGCTGCTGATATTAACAGTGTTATCCTCAGCAAAAGATTGGCTGGCTACATAATTATAAAAAGACAATCCGCCGAATACCGTCGAAGCTTTGCCACCACTGACATTGACGGTGTTCCCTATCGGTTTACCGTCACCAGAAGTTCCTCCGGAAGTTCCTCCGCTTACACCGGCATTCATTAAACCGTTAAAGGTACCGCTTTTGAAATTAACTGTCTTTCCCTGAACATCAGTATTTGTAGAATAGCCTCCAGTAAGGGTCGAACTAGCAGAAAGGGAATCCGTAAACTCTGCATTTACAGTCGTTACGGCAGAATCATATGGATACGTGACGAGCCAACTGATTGCTGCGCCGCCTACGGGAACAGTTTGGGTCAGTGAATTACAATTAGAATCAGTAAGCGTAATCTCCGTCGCTTCCGCCACCGCCGGCACCCACACAGTTTGCGCCGCATTCGTACACAATAAGGCAGCCATCACCACTTTTGCCAGCCGTTTCTGGACTTTTGTTCTCTTTTTTAACATTTCGTTTCCTCCTTTAATCAAATATTTATTATTTTTTTCAAATTTTCCTGAATTTGCACTTTGGTGTGTTCAAAACTTCCGCTGTTGTCAATAATCACATCGGCGTACTGCTCCACTTCTTCTAAAGGACGTTGGGAATTGATCCGGAACGTCATCTCTTCCTCGCTCACATGATCACGTTGCATCGCCCGGAGAATCCGCAGTTCTTTGGGTGTCTTTACCAGCCAGATGCTGTCCACATCTTCCCGCCAGTCACACTCAATCAATAGCGGGACATCCAGTACCACCAGCTTTGTCCCGCAGGCTCTGTGTCCTACCAGAAAACGCCGTTCCTCTGCCCGCATATGGTTCTGCAGTATCGTTTCATACTGTTGCAAAAGTTCATAGTCGTGAAAAACTTTCTCTGATGCAAGAGCCCGATTTATCTCCCCGTCTTCCAAAAGACAGTCCGTTCCAAGCAACGCAATGATTTCCGGCAGGCAGGGACTCCCCTTTTTCACCGCGGTCCGTACCGCCGCATCCGCTCTGAAAACAGGGATGCCCAATGTAGACAAATAGTATGCAACTGTACTTTTTCCACTGCCGATACCTCCGCTTAACCCAATCACTTTCATCTGTTTTCACTCGTTTCTTTTACATCCGTTAGTTTCGCACCACATTGATTTTAAAATCAAACTTATCCCAATATTGTTTAGGAATATAAGATGCAGCAATTTTATTGCACAAATTGCATTGCGCGCACTCTTTACATTCGCAGGTCAATAATTTATCCGGCACTTTATCCAGCGTAATCTGTTTTAACACTTCAGCAGGAAGCATATGCGCTGCAAATCCAGTCGTGCCGGAGAACATTAATTCAGACAGTGGCAGACTGTTGTTTTCCGTTAAATAGGCATCCATTGTACGGAACGGATAATCCGCTTCAGAATTTCTGCCGGCAATTTTATAAATATGAACAAATTTATCATAATATTTCTGCCAGCGGGGCAGGATCCAGTTCCCGCGTAATATATCCCCTACACCGCACTGACAGCAACTCAGCATACAGGGATTGAATTGTAATGAAAGAGAAAGATTATGGCACATGGAATTGGGGCATCCCATAAGGCACCCTTCGTTGATCAGGCACTTCAATTTGTATCCGGCCTCATGCATCTCTTTTAATTTTGAAGGCGCCCGCAGGATTTCTCTTGGCGGATTGAACACGGTGACGCCGCACTTTTCCCGCCAGATTTCCATTTGCCGCACGTTCCACTGGTACGCATTACAGGAAGTATGAATCTCCAGTTCCGGTAAAATAGCATGTATCAAAACAGCAATCCGGTAATCGGAGATAATCAATCCTTCCAATTGAAAATGGTTCGCTAACCGGCAAACAGAAATTGCAAAGTTTTTCAGTTCTTCACCGGAATCAAATTTATAGTACATTGCATTGACAGGACAAATACGGCGGATTTTTCCTTTAGACAGATTCAGGAATTCGACACAATTGCGAACATACTGCGCGCGTTTTAATTCCGGATGTACCAGATCAGGGTCTAATCCGTTTTGGGCTTCAAAAGCAAAACGCACATGGGAAATCATCTTGCCTTCATCAAAAGGCAATTCACAATACACATGGTCAACGTGTTTTTTTCGTTTTTCCACTTCCTGTAAAAACCATTCCGGATTTGTGCCATTATAGGGAAGGGAATAGATGCGTCGGTTTGCTTTCATAGTTCCTGTACCCGACTTCCATTTTTTCTACACAAATCATCTTTTTGCAAATTGAATTCAG
>ONAV01000071.1 GCA_900315925.1 uncultured Selenomonadales bacterium
TTCACCTGCCGGATCGTAAACGTTTTGTAATGGAATACGGAAGCCGCCAGCACCGCGTCTGCCTTTCCCAGCGCAAGAACATCATAAAAATGTTCCAGCGTACCAGCGCCGCCGCTGGCAATGACAGGCACGTTCACCGCTTCCGCCACCGCTCTCGTCAGGGGAATATCATAACCGTTTTTGGTACCGTCCGCATCCATGCTGGTCAGCAGGATTTCACCGGCCCCCAGGTTCACCGCTTTCTTCACCCATTCCAGGCAGTCGATTCCCGTAGGCGTCCTGCCGCCGTTCACATAAATTTCCCAACGGTCCGTGCCGCAGCGTTTCGCGTCGACTGCCAGCACGATGCACTGACTGCCGAACAGTTCCGCGCCCCGGGCGATTAAGTCCGGATTTTTTACCGCAGCCGTGTTCAGCGAAGTTTTGTCCGCTCCCGCATTCAGACAGTTTCGGATGTCTTCCACCGTACTGATGCCGCCGCCCACCGTCAGTGGCATAAAGGCCTTGCCCGCCGTCCGGTTGATGACATCCAGCATGGATTTGCGTTTTTCCACGCTGGCGGTAATATCCAGAAACACCAGCTCATCCGCACCTTCCCTGTCATAGACGGAAGCCAGTTCAACCGGGTCGCCTGCGTCCCGCAGACCTACAAAATTCGTGCCTTTTACGACCCGCCCTTCTTTTACGTCCAGGCAGGGAATGATTCGTTTGGTCAGCATGTTTTTCCCCTTATCTATTATAGCAAACTATGCTTTGCGAAACCATGTGCTGCGACAGGATTTCGCAGTTATTTCAGAATTAGCAACCCTCTCCGGCTGCTGCTTGCTATTCTGAAGCATTGTAAAAGATGGCAATATCACTTTTCGCTGCCTGCTAATGGCGGCAAAGCGGCGAAATATTGAGCACTGTATGACCCAAGACTTCTTCGTTTGTTTCAGGCTTTGCCTTTTGCCACAGCCAGCGCTTCTTTTAAATCCACTTTGCCGGCATACAGCGCTTTTCCGATTATCACACCTTCAATGCCGTCCTGCTCCCGGGCCATAACCTTTTTAACATCTTCAATCGAAGCCACGCCGCCGCTGGCAACGACTTTCACGCCGCTGGCTTTAGCCAGTTCCGCCGTAGCTTCCACATTCACGCCCTGTAGCTTGCCGTCCCGGCTGATATCCGTAAAAATAATATGCTGAATGCCGATTTCCGCCATCCGTTTTCCCAGTTCCAGATAATTCATACCGCCGGAAACGCCCCAGCCTTCCACGGCCACTTCACCGTTTTTTGCATCAATGCCCGCTACCGCCTGACCGGGAAAATATTTGCAGATTTCCCGTGTTTCCGCAGGATTCCGTGCAGCCAGACTGCCTAAAATGACCCGGGTCACGCCCAGGTCCAGCATGCGGGATACCGCGTGCAAATCGCGGATTCCTCCGCCAACTTCCACTTTCATGTTACCGGCCTTGGCCAAAATACGCCGGATCACTTCCAGGTTTCGGCTCTCCCCGGCCAAAGCGCCGTCCAAATCAACCACGTGGAGAAACTCCGCCCCTGCGTCCCGAAATTGTTCCGCCACGGCGGCCGGGTCCTCCGCATACACCGTTTCCTGTTTAAAATCGCCTTCCACCAGGCGCACTGCTTTTCCATTCCGCAAGTCAATGGCGGGAAAAATAATCATAGTGTCTTTGTCTCTTCTTTCTGATAATATTTGTAACTTAGAATTTGTCGTTCAGGGAAAGAATTGATCAAAACATCGGAAACGATTGCGTCATTCCATGAGATGAAATTCGCCGACGTGGCGAGACTGTTCGAGAGGCGCAGCCTCGAGTTTCGAAGCCACAGGCGAATGAATCCATGGAATAGCAATCGTGTACGGTTTTGCGAAATCTTTTCCTGAACTGCAAAACTACAGACTAACAAATCGTTTCAGCATGGCAAGCCCCACTTCACTGGATTTTTCCGGATGAAACTGTACGCCGGAAATATTACCTCTGCCAACGCTGGCCACAATTTCCGTTCCGTAGTCGCAGACGGAAGTAATCAGCGCCCGGTCTTCCGGCCGGCAGCAATAGCTGTGCACAAAATACACATACTGTCCTTCACTGCCCGTCAGTAACGGGGAAGCGGTCTTCAGGTTCAGCTGGTTCCATCCCATGTGGGGAATCTTCAAAGACGTAGGAATCAGCACAACCTTGCCCGGAAACACACCCAATCCTTTAACGCCCGGCGCTTCTTCGCTTTCTTCAAACAATATCTGCATTCCGAGACAGATGCCCAGAAATGGTTTGTCAGCAGCAATATACTCTTTGATGACCGGGATTACGCCGGCTTTTTCCAGATTCGCCATGCAGTCGCCAAATGCACCTACACCCGGCAGGATCAGCTTTTCCGCCGCTGCAATGATTTCTTTATCTCCGGTAATAACAGGATTACCTCCTACCAGCGCAACTGCCTTATTGACACTGTGCAGATTCCCCAGACCATAATCAACAATTACGACATTCCGATTACCCATCGTTACTATCTCCAAAACGTATTCAGGAACATACTGTTACTTCAGCGGATACATTCCCATTTCTGTCGAACGCAGCTTGAGGAAACAAGCTTTCCCGAAAGAATGCCTTTTTATTTATAAACACCTTAACTGCTTTTATAGCACGCCTTTACTGCTCATAACGCCTTTCACCCGCGGATCCACGGCCGTCGCTTCCGCCACGGCACGGGCAAATGCCTTAAAAATTGCTTCAATGATATGATGCACGTTGCTGCCGTACAGTACGCGGATATGCAGCGTCAGCCCACAGTGCACGGCTACGGCGCGGAAAAATTCTTCTGTCATTTCCGTATCGTAATTTCCTAACTGAATTTTAGGAATCTCTGCGCCGAAGACTAAAAACGGGCGACCGGAAAAATCCAGGCACACCTGAGCCAGGGTTTCATCCATAGGAATAAAACAGTTACCATAGCGGTGGATCCCGGCTTTGTCACCCAGCGCCTCCCGCAGCGCTTCGCCCAGTACAATCCCGATATCTTCCACGGTGTGATGGCTGTCCACTTCCAGATCGCCTTTTGCTTTTACAGTCAAATCCATAAAGCTGTGTTTGGCCAGCAGGGTCAGCATATGATCCAGAAAGCCGATTCCCGTTGCAATATCGCATGTCCCTTCGCCATCCAGGTTCAGTTTTATGGAAATCTGCGTCTCCGCCGTTTTTCTTTCTATCTCAGCACGGCGCGCCTTTTTTGTTTCAGTTGATTTGCTCATTTCCCAAACACTCCCTGCAAAGATTCTTGATTTTGTTCATCACTATAGTATTTTCTTCCGGCAGCCCGATGGTCTGACGGATACAGCCCTGCAACACCGGGTGCTCCGAAAAATCCCGCAACAGGATTTTTTCCGCAAGCATAGCCTTAAAAATCATTTTGCCGGCCTTCGTCGCCGCGCTGTAATTACTGTAACCGTATTTTTTTTCGTACGCCTCTGCCAGCACAGCCTGCATTTTCCCTTCCGGACTGTAGCAGATAAAATTGGTTTCCGTGGGCCAGACTTTCATACCCAGTTCTTTCAGTTCAGCTATCATCAGCGCCCGCTGGGAACGGATTTCTTCAATTTGTTCCCGGAAATCTTCTTTATGCCGGTAGCAAATTTCCGCTGCCATCAGGGAATAGGCGTTCACATGATAAGGCAGCAGCGTTTTTCCCAAGATCCGGCTCAGGGAAATGCTGCCTACGGAATAGCCTACCCGCATACCGGCCAGGCTGTAGGCTTTGGAAAAGGTCCGGAAAACCAAAAAGTTATGGTATTTATTCAACAGTGCCAGCGCAGAACCCGCCACCAGTTTCAACTGGCTCAACGGCCGCAGATCCCGGGGGTCTACCCCTTCCCCTCTGGCGAATTCCATATACGCTTCGTCTACGATAATAGGACACTCCACGTTGGCAATGATCTGTTCGATCACTGACAATGGATTGTAATTTCCGGTAGGATTGTTGGGGTTGTTGAGGATCAGCAGATCCGGCTGGTTTTCCTTGCAAAACGCAATCACTGCTTCCGCATCCAGAAATCCTTCCACGTTCAGAGGGTAACGCAACACCTCGCTGTCCGACATCTGGGCGTAAACGCCGTACATGGAAAAAGACGGATAAGGTACCGCAATCTTCTTCCCTGCCCCGCCAAAAGCATAGCAGGCCATCTGCAAAAGTTCACTGGAACCGTTTCCGACGCGTACTTTGTCAATATCGACGCCCAGTGTTTCCGCAATCAGGTTGCACAGGGTCTCGCATTTTATAGGCGGATACCGGTTGAACAAAAAGCTTTTCGTCTTTTCTTCAATTTCCTGCTGTATGGAAGCCGGAACCGGATAATTCGACTCATTGGCGTTTACGATTATTTTCGCTTCTATCGTTTCAACTTCATATTCCTCCAGCCCGGCCAGGCTGGAACGAATCGCAATTTCAGACACGTTGCTCACCTCTTGTGTAATTAAAAATGATATCAGCTGTCAGCAGCTTATACACACAGATTTAATGATTATTGTTTTCCTGACGCTTCCGGATTGCGTTGGCATGAGCCCGCAGGCCTTCCGCTTCCGCCATAGCGATAATATCGTCCGCAGCTTCCAGCAGCGCCTTATTGGTATAAGCGATGATACTTGTCTTTTTCATAAAGGTTTCCACGTTCAGCACGCTGTAGAATTTAGCTGTACCGCCGGTGGGAAGTACATGGTTGGGCCCGGCGAAATAGTCGCCCAGGGGCTCGGGGGAATCCGTTCCCAGGAACATAGCGCCGCAGTTGTGCAGCAGGGGCATCAGCTGGAAAGGCGCTTTGGTCATAACTTCCAGATGCTCCGGCGCGCTGAGGTTGGCCATTGCTACCACGGTTTCCATGTTTTTTGCCAGAATGATCTTGCCCATGGTCCTGAGTGACGCCGCCGCTATTTCTTCCCGGGGCAGTTCTTTCAACTGCACTTCCACTTCCGCCGCCACTGCTTTGGCGATACGCTCGCTGTCTGTAATCAAAATTGCGCTGGCCAGCGGATCGTGCTCTGCCTGGCTTAACAGGTCAGCCGCCAGATAGACCGGGTTGGCAGAATCGTCCGCCACAATCAAAATCTCGCTGGGTCCGGCCAGCATATCAATATCCACATGCCCATATACCGCTTTCTTTGCCAGCGTCACAAAAATATTGCCGGGGCCGGTGATCTTGTTCACTTTCGGAACCGTTGCCGTACCAAAAGCCAGCGCTGCAATGGCCTGAGCGCCGCCCATTTTATAAATTTCGGTAATCCCGATTTTTTCTGCCGTTACCAGCACATAAGGATTCAGCTTTCCGTCCTTGCCGGGAGGCGCCGCCATCACGATATGGGGCACGCCGGCCACTTTGGCCGGAACTGCGTTCATGATCACGCTGGAAGGATAGGCCGCCGTACCGCCGGGCACATAAATACCCACACTGTCCAGGGGCGTGATCTTCTGTCCCAAAATGCTGCCATGGGCCCGGTTGGTGATCCAGGATTTGGGCATCTGTTCTTCGTGGAATTTTTTCACGTTCATAATCGCCCGGGTCATGGAGTCAACGACCTTGGGGTCTACCAGTGTGCGGGCCTCGTCAAATTCCCTCTCCGTTACACGCAGCGTTTCGGCAGTCAGGTCCGCACGATCGATGGTGTTGGTAAAATACAGCAACGCTTCATCCCCAACCCTGCGCACGTAGTCTACAATGCGGTCTACGATCTGCGCAGCCGTCAGGTGTTCGCCCCACATCTGATCACAGGCTGCCTGTACGCCCGGTGAAAGTTCCGTTTCGTCAAAGGCTTTCTTTTTCAGCAGCGCAGCAATTTCCTCAGCATTCATTTTTCTTGCGTCGATTATATTCATTTTGCTTTCTTGTCTCCTTTTTCCGCTGCCAGTACGGCACGTAAATCCACGACCAGTTTGTGCAGCCGTTCAAATTTCAGTTTGAAACTGACCGGATTGGCGATCAGCCGTGCGGTGGAAGTAAAGATGCTGTCCACTTCTATCAGCTTGTTTTCTTTGATGGTAGTCCCTGTCTCAACAATATCCACGATCAGCTCCGACAACCCAATCAGCGGGCCCAGTTCGATGGAACCGTTCAGCTTAACGATTTCCATCTGGATGCCCAGCTTATCAAAATATTCCCGGGCACAGCGGGGATATTTTGTTGCCACGCGCAAATGCGCGTAATCTTTCAGTTCCGGCCGCTTCTTCGCTTCCGGCACCGCCATCATCAGGCGGCATTTTCCAAAGCCCAGATCCAGCAGTTCGTACACGTCCTTCTGCTCTTCCAGCAGAACGTCCTTGCCGATAATGCCATGATAAAACGTACCTTTGTTTCCTCATTCGCGATCACAAGCTTTCGGGAATTTTCCGAAACGCCTTCCGCGCCGTACCCCACTTTACCCAACAGATCCAGGCTGCGTTTGAACAGCTTGCCCTTGGGCAGCGCTATGGTTATATATTCTTCCATGGTCAAATCTCCATTTCGGTCCTGTTTCGCCGCACTTCATGTAACAGAAAACACAACGATGATATTATCCGATGTATTTCCATGTACTGTAATGATTTTCCTGTACGGCCTGCTGCATTTCCGTTTCCGTCATAGCACGGTCAGCCAGTTTCACCCGTTTGCCATCTTTACGGAGAGCACAGGCTGCACGGATGCCTTCTGCGGTTTTTCCCTCCCCATAGGCAACAAACAGGGTTTCCGGCTGTTTCACAAACTGTTTTCCCTGCCGTTCCAGCGTCAGGGCCATACGGTCAATGCCCAGGGCAAAACCGGTTGCGGGGCAGGGCTTCCCGAATCGCTGCATCATATTGTCATAACGCCCGCCGCCAATCAGGGAGTACCCCATTCCGGCAGCATACCCTTCAAACAGCATACCCGTATAGTAATCCAGACTGCGGGTCAGGCCCAGGTCAAAGCTCAGATACCGTTCCACGCCATAGGCTTTGGCCAGTTCATAGATTTCCCGCAGGTTCTCCAGCGCATTCCAGCAACGCCGGCTCAATACCCGCTTCTGCATATCTTCCAGCAACGCAATACCGCCATGCAGGAACAGCAATTCTTTAAAAATAAGGGCCAACTGTTCCGGAATTTTCGCTGCTTCCAGCGTTGCCGCTTCGATTAACCCGTTAATAAATTCCATGTGACCCAGGGTAATATTAAAATCTTTCAGGCCCGCTTCCATGAGGGTCGACACGGCCAGCGCAATGACTTCCGCATCGGCAGCCGCCCCGGCGGCCCCCATCATTTCGATACCGCACTGGGTAAATTCACACTGACGGCCGGCCTGGGCCTCTTCGTAACGGAATAACTGGGCCCGGTACGACAACCGTTTCACGCTTTCATCTTTGCGCATCCGCGTGGCCACCATGCGGGCAATCGGTGTCGTCATATCCGTGCGTAGCATTAAAATGTTATCCTTGCGGTCAAAAAACTTAAACGCGCCGGCGCCGGGCTGCCCCATACCCGCAAACGTATCCAGATACTCGAAGGTCGGTGTGGCTACTTCGTCATACCCCCAGAGGGCAAACAGACTGCAGATCTTATCCTCCATCTGACGGCGTGCCGCTGCCTCTCCCGGAAGCACATCCCGTGTTCCATACGGCACCTGTAAGATTGTTTCAGTCATTTTCCTGTACCGCTCTCTTTCTTTGGGCTCTTTCCTTTTCATATTTTGCTCTGAGCACTGCTTTGGGCGAGCGGGTTATATGGTGTTTTTTCTGCAGATGTTCCAATGCAACTTCGTAACCGTCCTTGCCGTACACAAGACAGCGTTTCACCCGGGAGATCGTTGCTGTGCTGGCTCCCGTACGTTCTACAATCTCTTCATATTTTATGCCTTCATCCAAAAGCCTTGCGACCTCAAACCGCTGCGCCAGCGCCTTGTATTCGCTGATCGTGCAGACATCTTCCAGAAAATTGGCAACCTGTTGTTTCTGTTTCAGGCATGCAAGCGCCTCACATAATTGTTCTGTCAAATGATTCTCAATTTTTTCTGCCATTGTTAAACTCCTCCTTGCTACCGGAAACTGTCTTCTGTCTTTTTCTACAGTCCCCATTTTACTTCACAGCAATACTCTAATCTGCAATCTCGTGTTACAATTATTTGTCTTTTGGTAAAAATCATAAATAAAATTCGTTATTTATCAATTTACTACTTTATTGTGTGAAAGTCAATATATATCCGTAAACTTTCATTAAAATACATAAAACCGGCGCCCGTTCAAACCCGGACGCCGGAAATAAGGAACTACTTTAAACACAGCTTACCTGAAACCGCTTAGGATAATTTATTCTTATTCAGTTTACGGCTCAGCATATTTCCGATGGTCTGTACTCCCTGCACCATGATAATCAGGACGATTACCGTAGCAATCATCACGTCCATCTGAAACCGCTGGTAACCGTAACGGATTGCAAGGTCACCCAGACCGCCGCCGCCAAGAGCGCCGGCCATGGCGGACGCGCCAATCAGCGCAATCAGGGCAAGGGTAATGCCGAGAACAATGGAATGCAACGATTCCGGCAGCATCACCTTCCCGATAATCTGTACCGGACTGGCGCCCATGGACTGGGCTGCCTCAATCACGCCCCGGTCCACTTCCAGCAGGGACGATTCAATGACCCTGGCGATAAACGGCGCCGCCGTAATGGTCAGCGGAACGATGGCCGCCGTAGTCCCGATGGAAGAACCTACGATCATGCGGGTAAACGGGATAATCGCAACCATCAGGATGATAAACGGTGTAGAGCGGGTCGCGTTGACGATTGCCCCCAGTACATTATGCACCAGGGCATTGGGCATGATGTGATCCTTCCGGGTCACCGTCAGGATTACGCCCAGCGGCAGGCCGATCAGCGTTGCCAGGACAATGGCGATCAGAACCATGTAGCAGGTTTCCCCCAGGGACTTTACCAATAACTCTATCAAATTAGCCGACATAGCCGATCACCTCCAGTTTTACGCCCGCTTCTTTAGCGTACTGTACAGAATCCGCGATACCCTTTTCGTCACCCATGATTTCCACCAGCAAGGTTCCGTAAGGAGTATCTTTCAGGTAATCGACTTTACCGGAAATAATGTTCACATCGACCCCGAATTTCTTAATCAGAGCAGAAACCATCGGCTGGTCCGCTCCGGCAGACTTTTCTTTTCCTTCCCCGCTTTCACCGCTGTCCAGGAAAGTCAGGTTCACCAGCAGCCGGGCTCCCGGGAAATACGTTTGTTTCATGGACTCCGTATCGACCATAGGCGGTATTTTTATATCGTTCACGGTCTTTACAAATTCTTTCGTCGTTTCTTCCTGCGGTTCCGTGAACACTTTATACATACTGCCTTCCTCAATGATGACGCCGTTTTCGATAACCGCCACCCGGTCGCAGATTTCTTTCACCACTTCCATCTGATGGGTGATCATTACAATCGTCAGGTTCAGGCGTTTGTTGATATCCCGCAGCAACTGCAGAATTGATTTGGTCGTCTGGGGATCCAGCGCGGACGTGGCCTCGTCCGACAGCAGCACTTTCGGGTTGGAAGCCAGCGCCCGGGCAATGCCGACACGCTGTTTCTGTCCGCCGGAAAGCTGGCTGGGATAATAATCCGCACGGTCGGTCAGCTGAACCAACTCCAGCAATTCCCTTACACGTTCTGCGATTTTTTCTTTCGGCATCCCCTGAATTTCCAGCGGGAACGCAATATTGTCAAATACGGTGCGGGAAGCCAGCAAATTAAAATGCTGAAAAATCATGCCGATATTCTGGCGCGCTTTCCGCAGCTGGCCCTCATTCATGGCAGTCAGCTCCTGTCCGTCCACAAACACCTGCCCTCCCGTAGGCACCTCCAACATGTTGATGCAACGGATCAGCGTGGATTTTCCTGCACCGGACAAACCGATAATACCGAATATTTCCCCCTCTTTTACCTCAATATTCGTTTTCTTCAGGGCCGCAATGTCACCGGCCTTACTGAAGTAGGTTTTCTCTACGTCCACTAACTTTATCATGGATACTTCCTTCTCTCTTCACAACACTTACTTAAAATTGTAAGGATTAAAATTCATCGTTATGCCTGATAAGACCATACAGGCGTGTTTTCACAAAGTTGGCAGCAAAATCCCGGGCCGAAATTTTCTCTATGTCACCGGAAGAATGAAAAAACACAATCATGGCCACCGCAAGGAACATATGTACGGCAATATCTTTATGCTGCGCCATTTCACAGAAAAGGTTCTGCCGGATCCCTTCCTCATAAACTTTCAGGATGGGCTTATTCTCTTCTGCCAGCAGCCGGTGATACCGCAAAATGCTTTCCTGTTCCTCCGGAGGCGGTAACTTGCCCCAACGGCTCACCAGACGGACTTCCCCGTTTTCATCTTCCACGCCGGAAAAGCCCCGGTTCGTACAGGTCATCTCAAAACACAAAACCTGCCAGAGCACCGTATTTTTCCGCAAGAATTCCATCCAGACCGCCAGAATACCGGCCAGCCGCTCCTCTACGCTCTTCTCCGCGTCACCGGCCACATACCACATCCGTTCCATCAGCTCATTGTGCTTATGGGAAACCAGCGTGTAGAACACATTATCCTTATTTCCAAAGTATTTATACAAGGTTCCTTTGCCGGTATCTGCCAGCGCGATAATCTCATCCACGGTGGCCTGTGCAAAGCCTCTGCGGGAAAAAACCGCTTCCGTTGCTTCCATCAGCCGCCTTTTGGTTTCGATTTCCTTTTCTTTCCTGTTCATGCCATTAATCTCCGGACAGATTGAATCTGCAGAAAAAGCCCTTCCGGCCATTTTATAACGCCGGGAATCCTGCTCTTTCGTTTTGCCCCTTCTTTACAATTTATTATAATGATTTTTATATTATAACGACTTTTGACAAAAAATGCAAAATGTTGTCAATTTATTTGTTAAAAAATTATTTTCTGCTTTAAATAAGGTAAAAGATAGGGTATAATGAATTGACTTGGAAAATACTGTAACATATATTACTAAATTTTTATGAGGAATCAAATTCAGAGGAGGGTTTTCGAATGCTGAAACTGGTTACAAAACGTTGTAAGGGCTGCGGCATCTGCGTAAACTTCTGTCCCAAAAAGGTATTGGAAGTTACGGAAGTAGGCAAGTGCGCCATCATTAAGGACAAAGAAAAGGACTGTATCCAGTGCGGACAGTGCGAGATGCGCTGCCCCGACTACGCAATTTTTGTGGAAAAGTAAAGGAGTGAGATGTTATGTCCAGAGTATTACTGTCGCGGCCGGCGTTAAATTTTACGGCGGCTATCCCATCACCCCTTCTACGGAAATTGCCGAACAGTTAGCAGCCCGCCTGCCTCAGGTCGGCGGCAAATTTATGCAGACGGAAGATGAAATCGCCGGGTTGGGCGCAGCCATCGGCGCCTCCATGGGCGGCAAAAAAGCCATGACCGCCACCAGCGGCCCCGGTTTCTCCCTGAAACAGGAAATGTTAGGTCTGGCCTGCACGGCGGAAATCCCTGTAGTCCTCGTAGACGTACAGCGGGTTGGCCCGGCTACCGGCCAGCCCACCAGCCCCGCCCAGGGCGAAGTGATGATGACCCGCTGGGGTACCCATGGCGACCACTGGGTCATCGTGGTATCGCCCTCCAGCGTGCCGGAATGCTTCTGGCTCACCATCCGCGCGGTTAACCTGGCGGAAAAATACCGCGTGCCCGTCATCATTTTAATGGATGAAGTCATCGGCCACATGCGGGAAAAAATCGAACTGCCGGATGACTATAGCACGGTAGAAACCGTGGACCGGGTACGTCCTACCTGCAAACCGGAAGAGTATCTGGCTTACGGCACCACGGAAGACAATCTGGTTCCTGCCATGGCAGATTACGGCAGCGGCTACCGCTGGCATGTCACCGGCCTGATCCACGATGAGACCGGATTCCCGAAAGGCACGCCGGCCGGTACGGTCAACGCCCTGAACCGCCTGCATGATAAAATTTATAATAACCTGGCAGATATCGTTACATTTGAGAATTATAAGATGGACGACGCGGAGTTCGCCGTACTTTCCTTCGGCGGCGCGGCCCGTACCGCTTACGAAGCGGTAGACATGGCCCGGGCTGAAGGACTGAAGGTGGGTTTCTTCCGTCCCATCACCATCTGGCCTTTCCCGGAAAAAGAAGTGAAAGAGCTGGCAGGCAAAGTGAAAGGCATTTTAGTGCATGAGCTGAACTACGGCCAGTATGTGCTGGAAGTAGAACGGGTCGTAGCGGGCAAATGCCCTGTCACCCTGTACGGCAAGTACGACAACGAATCCGCAACACCGCAGGAACTTCTTGCGGAAATCAAAAAGGCCATGGGCCGGTAAGGGAAAGGAGATAAGACCATGGGAATGGAACAATTAGTTGAAAAATATTTTCGCCCGGGCCGCCTGCCCCACATCTGGTGCCCCGGCTGCGGCAACGGCGTCATCACGGGCGCTATCGTAAAAGCAGTGAATAAGCAGGGCTTATCCAAAGACGAAGTCGCTTTAATTTCCGGTATCGGCTGCTCCAGCCGCTCTTCCGGGTATCTGGATTTTAATACGGCCAACACCTTACACGGACGGGCCCTGCCCATCGCCAGCGGCCTGAAGATGGCGAACCCGGCATTGAAGGTTATCGTAGCCAGCGGCGACGGCGACTGCACGGCCATCGGCGGCAACCACCTGATTCATGCGGCACGCCGCAACATTGATTTAACATTGGTAGTATATAACAACAGCATCTATGGCATGACCGGCGGTCAGTATTCGCCCATGACCCCCAAAGGATCCAAAGCGACTACGGCTCCGTATCTGACCATCGAGCCTTCTTTCAATCTGCTGGATCTGGCAAAAGCAGCCGGCGCCACTTTCTGCGCACGGGCAACCACCTTCCATGTACCTCTGATGGTAGATGTGATTGCCAAAGGCATTGCCCACAAAGGCTTCTCCATCATCGAATGCGTATCGGCCTGCCCCATCAACTTCGGACGTCAGAACAAAGCGGGTACACCGGCCAAAATGATGGAATGGCAGCGGGACCACGGCGTAATGAAAGCAGCCTGGGACAAGATGGACGAAGAGAAAAAAGCCGAAGCCATCGCAGCAGGCAAGTTCCCCATCGGCGTACTGTTTGAAACCAACGACGTACAGGAATATACCGAAGCCTATGATGAAGTCATCCGGCGCGCACAGGGAGGGAAATAATCATGAAACATAATTTTAGATTTTCCGGAACCGGCGGCCAGGGCCTGATCACAGCCGGTATCATCTTAGCGGAAGCAGCGATCCTTGACGGTAAAGAAGCCATCCAGTCCCAGTCCTACGGACCGGAAGCCCGGGGCGGTTCTTCCAAAGCGGAAGCCATCATCTCCGACGACAAAATTTATTTTGGCCGGGTTACCTGCCCGGA
>ONAV01000074.1 GCA_900315925.1 uncultured Selenomonadales bacterium
ACGCGTCGAAAGTACTGGGCTGGAAGCGGCCTGGGAGGATAGATTGTTGCCGGTCAGAGACGAAGCCCCCGTACTACACGTGCGGGGGCTTTTACTATGCGAGAATAAATTCTTTATAAAAATAAGAAGATTAGTCTTTTGTTATATCTTTATTCTGCATTTTTTGGTATAATAGGTACAGTGGGAAAATCTGTGCGTAAGGGGTGATTATATGCAGAGAACGGAATGCCTGGCTATGATTTTGGCAGGCGGTAAGGGAAGCCGTTTAGGAGTTTTGACAAAAAATGTGGCAAAACCGGCGGTATTGTTTGGAGGTAAATACCGGATCATTGACTTCACATTAAGTAATTGCCGTAATTCCGGGATAAGTACAGTTGGCATCTTAACCCAGTACCAGCCGCTGGAACTGAACTGGTACATCGGCAACGGCAGCAGCTGGGACCTGGATTCCGAACGCGGAGGGGCTTTTATCCTGCCCCCGTATATGAATGACAAGGATTCCTCCAACTGGTATCAGGGTACGGCAGACGCTATTTTTCAGAATCTGAATTTTATGGATATGATTGATCCGGAGTATGTTCTGGTCTTATCAGGCGACCATATTTATTCCATGGATTACGCAAAAATGCTGGCGTTCCATAAAAAACACAAAGCGAAAGCTACGGTCAGCACAATTCAGGTACCGTTATCGGAAGCTTCCCGGTTTGGCATCATGAATACAGATCCAAACCTGCGGATCAGAGAATTTGAGGAAAAACCGAAGAATCCGAAAAGCACGCTGGCTTCCATGGGAATTTATATTTTTAACAAGGAAGTGTTGAAAGAGTACCTGATTGCAGACGCAAAACGAAAAGACTCAGACCACGATTTCGGGAAAAATGTAATTCCGGCCATGCTGAATGACAAGCTGCCGGTTTATGCATATCCTTTTGAAGGCTACTGGAAAGATGTGGGAACCTTTGAAAGCTTGTGGCAGGCCAATATGGATCTGCTGGCAGACGAACCGCTTTTGAGCCTGAATGATCCGAACTGGCGGATCTATGCAGGCAACCATTCTTTCCCGCCTCATTATGTGGGACCGAAAGGACAGTTGCACAGTTCGCTGGTGGGCGAAGGCGCGGCTATTTCCGGCAAGGTTTCTCATTCGGTAATTTTCTATAATGTGGTAGTTGAAGAAGGAGCCCAGGTTACGAATTCCGTTATCCTGCCGGGAACCGTAGTAGAGAAAGACGCGGTAATCGACAGAGCCATTATCGGAGAACGCTGCCGTATCTGTGCCGGTGTACAGATTCAGGGGACCAATTCCGAGGTGGCTGTATATGGTAATGATGAAACCGTAAAAGCGGAAAGAAAAGGAAAGGGGGCAAAATAACATGTCAGATATTTTAGGATTGATTAATTTGCAGTGCCCCAATACGATGAAAGAATTAAACGCAAAGCGGCCATTGGCCTCTGAACCCTTTGGCGCTAAATTCCGGCTGATGGATTTTGCGCTGAGTAATATGGTCAATGCCGGAATTGATACGGTGGGCCTGATTCTGCCTTTCCATTCCCGTTCCGTGCTGGATCACGTACGTTCCGCAAAGGAATGGGATCTGGCCCGCAAACAGCACGGCCTGTATTATTTGCCCATGGACGAGGAAGAAGAGCTTCTGCATCCGAAGGAAGGCGATATTTACAGCTATTACAAGAACCTGCGTTACGTAGAAGCCGGGCAGCGAAAGTATCTGCTGCTTTCCGGTTGCGATGTGGTAGCTAATATTGACTATGAAGAAGTATTGCATTTCCATCGTAAACATAACGCAAACATTACTCTTGTATATAAAAAGCAGGATGCAGATTGTCCGGGAGAAGGTTATGTTTTGAAAACCAAGGCTAACGGACATGTTACCGGTATGAAAAAAGCCGAAAACGTCAAAAAAGATGAGAATCTGTTTTTAGGCGGCGTATTGATTGACTGTGAATTGTTCCTCCGGATGATCCGCCGGGCTAATTTCGGCGGCAAATGGAAATTCTTTAATGAAGTGCTGGCCGACAATGTGGAAAATCTGCGTATTTTCGGTTTTTCTGTGAAAGGCTATGCCAAACGGATCAATTCCATTGACAGCTATTTCCAATCCAGCATGGACATGCTGAAACTGGAGAACTGGCGGGAAATTTTCCATCAGGATAACCGTATTTATACAAAGATAAAAGATGAAGCGCCGGCAAAATACATGGAAGAAGCCCGCGTTACTGATTCCCTGGTGGCTAACGGCTGCATCATTGAAGGAACGGTGGAAAACAGTATCCTCTTCCGCAAAGTGCGGGTAGGCCGTAATGCCGTGATCCGAAACAGCATCATTATGCAGAACACCAATGTGGGAGAAGACGCAGTCCTTGATTATGTCATCTGCGACAAGGACAGGGAAATTCAGCCGGAAGCGGTATTAGAAGGAACAGAAAAGGAGCCATTGTGTATTATTAAACACGAGGTACGGTAAATATCAGATTATGCGAACCTGGAAAACCAAAAAAGAATTTAAGAAGTTATTTATTGAAAAGGCAGAAGTTTTATTTGAAAAAAACGTAAAAGAGTTATCCCACAGGGAAGTGTACCAGATTATTGCCACCATGATCAAAGACCTGGTGAGCGACGATTGGATTCAGACGGAAAAGATTTATAATCACAAACGAGTCCGTCAGGTTTACTATTTTTCCATTGAGTTTTTATTGGGCCGTTTGCTGAATACAAATCTGCTGAATTGCGATATGGAGGAATTATGCCGCAGCGCGTTGCAGGATTTTGGCTTTGATCTGGAAGACATATTTCCGGAAGAGCCGGATCCCGGCCTGGGTAACGGCGGATTAGGCCGTCTTGCTGCCTGTTATATTGATTCCATGGCGGCCCTGCAGTTACCGGGACACGGATGCAGCATCCGGTATCAGTACGGACTGTTCGATCAGCGAATCATTGACGGGCAGCAGGTAGAACTGCCGGATGCCTGGCTGCGAAATGGCTTTCCCTGGGAAATCAAAAAATCAGATAAGGCAGTAGACGTTCGTTTTGGCGGTCATGCTTACATGCGCCCCGGAAAAGGGGGAGCGCTGGTCTGCGTTCACGAACAGTATAATACGGTGCGGGCTGTACCGTATGACGTTCCGGTGCTGGGATATCAGAACCGTACGGTGAATACGTTACGCCTCTGGAAAGCAGAGTACACGCGGGAAAATATGTACGGCCAGCTTCGTTACGGTGATTACCGAAAGGCTCTGCAGTATAAAGATCAGGCCCAGCAGATTTCCCGTTTCCTGTATCCCAATGATTCAACGTATGAAGGCCGCAAACTGCGGCTGATGCAGGAATATTTCTTTGTTTCCGCAGGCCTCCAGAGCATTATGCGCCATTATAAAAAGCATTATGGTTCCCCGAAATTATTTGACCGATATATTGCACTGCATATCAACGATACCCACCCGGCCCTGATTATCCCGGAACTGATGCGTATCTTAATGGATGAAGAAGGCCTGAGCTGGGAAGATTCCTGGCGCATAACTACGAATTCCGTAGCCTATACCAACCACACCATCCTGCCGGAGGCGTTGGAACGCTGGTCCATACCCATGTTCCAGGAGCTGTTGCCCCGTATTTTCCTGATTGTAGATGAAATCAACAGACGCTGGCTGGAAGCCGTGCAACAGCGTTTCCCCGGTCAGGAAGACAAAGCCCGGGAGGTCGCGATCCTCTGGAACAACCAGGTGCATATGGCCAGTCTGGCCGTAGTGGGAAGCCATAGCATAAACGGTGTGGCCAAACTGCATTCTGAAATTTTGAAGATTAACACATTAAAACCGTTTTATACATGGTTCCCGGAACGGTTTAACAACAAGACCAACGGTGTTACTCATCGCCGCTGGCTGATTGAATCGAATCCCCAGTTAACGGAACTTATCTGTGATACCATTGGGAAAGATTGGATTCACGCTCCGGAAAAACTGCTGGCGCTGGAGCCCTTCGGTAATGATGCGGCATTCCGGGAGCGGCTGGCTGAAGTAAAGCAGAAACGTAAAGAAATTCTGGCAGAGTATCTGCATAAGGAAAGAAATATTACGTTAAATCCTCACTCCATTTTCGATATCCAGATTAAGCGGATGCACATGTATAAACGGCAGCTTTTGAATATCCTGCATGTATATCACCTGTACCGGCAGCTGGTGGAAAATCCCGGTATGGATATAATTCCCCGGACCTTTATTTTCGGAGGCAAGGCGGCGGCCAGTTATGGGGAAGCAAAGATTACCATCCAGCTAATCAACACCGTGGCCCGGCTCATTGATCAGGATTACCGGGCGGCCAGAAAACTGAAAGTGGTGTTCAGTGAACAGATTTCCACCGCCAGCAAGGAAGCCTCCGGTACTGGCAATATGAAATTTATGTTCAACGGGGCCGTTACCCTGGGCACTATGGACGGAGCCAACGTGGAGATCCATCAGGAAGTCGGGGACGAGCACAGCGTGATTTTCGGGCTGCGGGCGGACGAAGTGCAGCGGTATTATCAGGAAGGAGGCTATTCCTCCTGGGATATTTATAACAGTGACGCAGATGTCCGCCGGGCGTTGGAAGTATTGGAAGAAAATCCCATGTTCGGACAACTGCGGGAAGCGTTGCTTGACCGCAATGATGAATTCTTTGTATTGAAAGATTTTAAATCCTATTGTGCAGCCCAACAGGAAATTGAACGGCGTTACCGGGATACGGATGGCTGGTTCCGTTCCAGCACCGTAAACATCGCCCATGCGGGACATTTTTCCAGTGACCGGTCCATTCAGGAATACGCTGATGAAATCTGGAATCTGGATGCAGTTAAAATTTAAGGGACACTGATTTTAAAAGGATATCGGTTGCCCGGAACAACGAGTCAGCCGGGAGAACCGGAATGCTGGCGGACTGATGTCCGGAGCACTCATTGAATCCGTGTTTCCTTAGAAAAAAATTTGAAGTAACGAGGAAGTATTATGCGAATCAGTGCGATTGATGCGTACAGTACCTATCTGTTCCATCAGGGGACCAATTACAGCAGTTACCGTCTGTTTGGCGCCCATTTAACCAGCTGGAAACAAAAATCCAGCGTCCGCTTCTGCGTCTGGGCGCCCCATGCCCGGGCGGTCAACGTGGTGGGGGACTTTAACGGCTGGGATGCCAAGGCGACGCCTATGGAACGAGCCAAACAGGGTATCGGCCTTTGGGTAGCCTATGTTCCTGAATTGAAAGAAGGGTCGACCTACAAATATGCGATTGAAACCGCATCAGGAGAGGTTATTTTAAAAAGCGACCCCTACGGGTTTGCTGCGGAACTGCGCCCGAATACAGCTTCCATTGTGAAGAACCTGCAATACCAGTGGCATGACAAAAGCTGGCAGAAAAGCCGGAAGGACTATGATTCCTATCATAATCCCATGCTGATTTATGAAGTGCATCTGGGTTCCTGGAAGCGTGATGCTTCGGGTAAGGTGATGACCTACCGCGACATAGCGGAACCCCTGGCGCAGTATGTGAAAGAGATGCACTATACCCATGTGGAACTGATGCCTTTGTGCGAATATCCTTTTGACGGTTCTTGGGGTTATCAGGCGACCGGATATTTTGCCGCTACCAGCCGCTACGGCTCACCGGAAGATTTCATGTATCTGGTAGACACGCTGCACAAAAATAAAATCGGCGTGATTTTAGACTGGGTGCCGGGACACTTCTGCAAGGATGCCCACGGTCTGCGGTATTTTGACGGAGAACCTTTATATGAGTCCGGTAATCCCATGCTGGCGGAGAACAAAGACTGGGATACCATGAACTTTGATTACGGTCGGCCGGAAGTGCAGAGCTTCCTGATTTCCAGCGCCTGCTTCTGGCTGGAACAGTTCCACCTGGACGGGCTGCGGATCGATGCGGTAGCCAACATGCTGTACCTGGATTACGGGAAAAAACAGGGAGAGTGGCAGGCTAACAAATACGGCGGCCGGGAAAACCTGGAAGCGGTAGACTTCCTGCGCAAACTCAATACAGCTGTATTTAAAAATATTCCTCACGCATTGATGATTGCGGAAGAGTCCACGTCCTGGCCCATGGTCTCCGGACCGGCGGACAAGGGCGGGCTGGGTTTCAACTATAAATGGAACATGGGCTGGATGAACGACATGTTGCGGTATATGTCCATGGATCCCCTGTTCCGGAAAGGTTCCCAGAACCTGATTACCTTTTCGCTGTACTATGCCTTTGCGGAGAATTTCATCCTGCCCTTAAGCCACGATGAAGTGGTGCACGGCAAACATTCCCTGCTGGACAAGATGCCGGGGGATTACTGGAAAAAATTTGCCGGCCTGCGGGCATTTTACGGATATTGGATGAGCCATCCCGGGAAAAAGCTGCTGTTCATGGGCGGTGAGTTCGGCCAGTTTATTGAATGGAAATTTGATGACAGCCTGGACTGGCATCTGCTGGATTACCCGTCCCATCAGGAGATGCAGCGGTACATGAAAGCCCTGAATCTGTTTTACAACCAACACCCGGAATTCTGGCAAATTGATTATAACTGGCAGGGTTTTAACTGGATCAGCTGTGACGATAACGACAACAGCGTGATCAGCTTTTACCGGAAGGGTAAGGAACAGAAGGACCAGACTATCGTAGTTTGTAATTTTACGCCGGAAGTACGACGGGATTACCGGATCGGCGTGGAAGACGCAGGAACGTATACGGAAATTTTCAACAGTGACAGTCCGGAGTTCGGCGGTTCCGGGGTAAGTAATCCGGGCCCGATCGAGAGTAAAGCGATTCCCTGTCATGGAAAAGAACAATCGATTACCCTGACACTGCCGCCGTTGGCAGTGCTGTATATAAATTTCAAAAAGAAAAAAATTACAAAGAAGAAGAAGGGTGAAAGCAAAACAGAAATAGTACAATCCCTTCCGATTCTTTCACAGAAAGGCGGAATTAAAAAATGAAAGTATTATTTGTTGCATCGGAGGCAGCTCCGTTTATCAAGACCGGCGGACTGGCCGACGTGATGGGAGCCCTGCCCAAAGCACTGCAGGCCCTGGGGGTAGAACCGGCTCTGGTGATCCCCAACTATGAAGGGGTCGGCGAAGAATATAAAAACGCAATGGAAACCGTGTTTGAAGGATCGGTGGACCTGTCCTGGCGCAACCAGTATCTGGGTGTGAAAAAACTGGTACAGGACGGCATCCCCGTGTATTTCATTGACAATGAGTATTATTTTAAAAGAGATAAACTGTACGGTTACGACGATGACGCGGAACGGTTTGCCTATTTTTCCAAAGCGGCGCTGACCATGCTGCATTACATCGATTTCAAACCGGATGTGATTCATACCAACGACTGGCATACCGGCCTGTTGGGCGCTTACCTGAAAGAAGATTTCATGCAGGATCCCTACTTTCAGGGGATGAAAAACGTTTACACGATCCACAATCTGAAATATCAGGGCGTATTCGGCCGGAATATTGTGGAAGATGTGCTGGGTCTGCCCCTGCATCTGTTGTATAACGGCAATATTGAAAACGACGGTGATGTAAATTTCATGAAAGCCGGCATGTGTTATGCTGACTTTATTACTACGGTGAGCCCTTCTTACGCGGAAGAAATTACCTATCCGTATTTCGGCGAAGGGCTGGAAGATTATGTGGCGCTGTGTGCCGGAAAGATCAGCGGTATTTTAAACGGTCTGGATGAACAGGAATATAATCCGGAAACGGATCCGCATATCCCGGTCCGCTTTGATGCATCCAATGTGCTGGTGAAAAAGCCTCTGGCCAAAGAAGCCCTGCAGCGTGAACTGGGGCTGACGGTAAACCGGGAGATTCCGGTCGTTGGCATGATTACCCGTCTGGTGGAAGCCAAAGGGCTGGACCTGGTGATGCATATCATGGATGAATTGATGGAAGAACAGGTACAACTGGTCGTGGTGGGTACCGGCGACGAAGAATATGCCAACGCGCTGCGTGAACTGGCGTGGCGGCATCCGGGCAGTGTTTCCGTCAACATTCTGTTTAATGAAGGACTGGCCCGCCGTGTGTACGCAGGGGCAGACATGTTTATCATGCCCTCCCGGTATGAAGCCTGCGGTCTCAGCCAGATGATTGCCATGCGCTACGGCACTGTTCCTGTAGTGCGGGAAACCGGAGGTCTGAAAGATTCTGTAATTAATTTCGATAAATACAATACACCGGAAGGAAATGGTTTCAGCTTTGCCAATTTCAATGCGCATGAGCTGTTGTTTACCATTAAACGGGGTCTGACCTGCTTCGCGGAAAAACCTCTGTGGGAAAAAATCGTGTATAATGCGATGCACAGCGACAACAGCTGGAACCGGTCCGCACAGGCTTATGCTGACCTGTACGCGAAAGTTGTGGAGGATAATATAGCAACGGTTGAATCTGTTTCCGAAGAACAGGTAGAGGAAGCAACGGAAGAAATTTTGGCAGCTGTAAAAGGCGAAGAAACGGCAGAAGAGCCGGTTAATGCCGTTGTAGCGGCAGATACTTCGGAAGCGGAAAAAGCGGCTCAAACCGCTGATGAAGAGGTTATTGCAGAAGCTGCACTGGAAGCTGAACAGGCTCCTGCAGCAGAAACAAAAGCAGAAGAAGATAAAGCGCCCGAAAAACCGGAAGAGGCCGAAGCGGTAGCTGAACCTGCAAAGAAGAAAACCACGGCAAAGAGAACGACAAAGAAAGCAGCAGACAAAGCTACAGAAACTAAAAAAACGGCAGCGAAAAAGACCACCGCGAAAAAGACGGCTTCGAAAAAAAGCGCCGCTGCCACAGAAGAAGGAACGGCAGCAAAAAAGACTTCTGCAAGAAAAACAACGGCCAAAAAGAAAGCCGATACAACCGCAGAGGTAACAACGGAAGCTGTTGAAGCTGCCGCACCGAAAAAACGGGGGCGGAAACCCGGAACAAAAACTACAAAGAAAGACGCTGAGTAACAACGTATAGGGAAAGCAGAGACATTTTCCTGCCTGTCGCAAAACCAGGCGGCAGGCATTAAAACCTGTTTAATCAGTGTTTACTTACCAGGCGAAAGTGATTTCTGAAAAGCGGGAACACTTTCGCTTTTTCTGTAAGCGGGAAAAAGATAAATACCCGGATGTTTCCGGGGGAAAGGAAGTCCTTCAATGATCTTGCTGTTGGACGTAGCGCAAACTATGCAGCCTGAAACTCAAACTATGCAGCCCGTAATCGTTCACGATTCAAGAAATACAACCTATCGCTGTCCTTTTGGTGCTGTGGAAGCCGGTTCCGTTGTTACATTGCGCTGTGATGTGGAAGGGGACGGAAAAGAACGGGTGACCCTGCGGTTATGGCAGGAGGGCGCCGGGGAAACGTTGGTCGCCATGCAGTCCGAAACCTGGAAACGGAAGCAGGGGGCAGAAAAAGAAGAAAATCGGCCTGATGAAATCATTGCGGAGGCTGAAAACACAAAAGAGCTGTCTCTGCAAGAAGAAACAAAAACGAAGAAGGCTTCCGATTCCTTGACCCGTAAAGAAGCGCGAAAACAGCGCCGTTACGTCTGCCGTATTACCACGCCGGAAAGCGGCTGCCTGCTCTGGTATTATTTTATTGTAAAAACAGGGGACAAAACATTTTACTACGGTAATAACGCCGCCCGGCTGGGAGGCTGGGGGCAGCAGTACGAGCAGGAACCGCCGTCTTACCAGATTACGGTGTACGACCGGGGCGCGGTCACGCCGGACTGGATGAAACAGGCTGTGGTGTACCAGATTTTTCCGGACCGCTTCAACCGGGGGGATGTTCCGCTGTCCCAATTCAGCGGCAAACCCAATGCGCTGCTCCACGGAAGCTGGAACGACCTGCCCCGCTACATCAAAGACCCGGCGGAGGGCGGCATTCTGTATTTTGATTTCTTCGGCGGTACCCTGAAAGGCATCCGGGAAAAACTGGATTACCTGGCGGACATGGGCATCACCTGCCTGTACCTGAACCCTGTTTTTGAAAGCCGCAGCAACCATCACTACGATACCGG
>ONAV01000087.1 GCA_900315925.1 uncultured Selenomonadales bacterium
CAGAGCAGAGGTGACGTGTAACATGAAATTGAAAAAAATTCTGTTAGGCGCATTGCTTTTGACGTTTCTGTGTTCCTGTGTGTCCGGAAAGGCGGTTCATGCCATGGAAAGCAAAAAAGTAGTTCTTAACACGTTGCCGAAATCGGCGGCGGAAATTAAACCTGCAAGTTCGCCGCAGCAAACTGCTGCCTATGCCATTGCGTCGCTGGTACGGTATACGGAAGATGCGGAAGCCGGCATTGCTATGCTGGACGTGTTGCGGGGGCCGCGCCCCCTGAACAATTTTAATAAACAGTTCCTTCGGGACCAGCTGCGGGGCAAGGAGTATACGGCAAGATCTTATTTTGACGGGGCTAATCCCGATAATAATTACACGCCGTCCACGCCGTATACGCTGACTGTTTCCGAAAATCCCTATTCTTACCAGAATGAAGGCTATGCCCGTCTGCTGCTGAAGAGCGGCGGAGCGGACAACCCGCGTTTCGGTATCTGTGGGAGTATGAAGGACTGCTGGCGGGGATCCGGATTCCGGCAAAAGACGATCCGTGGAAATAAAAAAGTTATAAGGCTTTGGGAGATTCCAAAGAATGAAACAACCAGGGTTGTAGCACATGGCTGCAACCCTGTTTCCTTAAAGAAAGTCAAAAAAGTTTCGCATTTATTTCCATGCAATTACAATTGCATTGTGATATAATCAAAGAATAATAACATCCGGACAGTGTTTGCTTGATGTTTTAACGCTGAAGCTGAATGATTGAAGGAGGATTGTGCAATGAAAAAATTATTGTTGATGTTGTGTGTGTGTTTGTCTTTGTGCGCCTCGGCTTTTGCGGCTGAAGAGACAAAATCGGAAGTTACGCCGGATTATCAGGCCGTGCTGGGCGGCGACCATGCTGTCGTGGGAATGACAGACCAGACTGTGATGGCGGCAGTGGCCAATTTGAAGATTTATCCGAAAACAAAAGGGATTATCCTGCCTGCCGGATTAAAGAACTATTTTGTGATCCGTACCGGCAAAGAACAGGCGTTCCTGATCATTCCTCATTATAATAAGACCCGTATGACGGTTAAAAAGGCTGCAGATGGAAAAAAGGAAGGTTCCTTAAAGGGTGACATGGAAGGACGTTCCCTGGTGCTGTTCTGCAATAAAGGGGATGCGGCAATTGATATGCTGGTCCGCAGCAGCTATGGTATCCAGCTGGTAAACTTTACGCCGGAAGCAGAAGAGCTGCAGGAAAACGGACGGCCCGGTCCCATGATCCTGTCAGAGCGGCAGCAACGTTTTTTGAAAGACGTTACGGCTCAAATCCGTCATGACGGGGAAATGATTTCGGTTGAATGAGTAAAACGAGGTGAAGGAGAAAAATGCCGACGGTTGCAGAGCAAAATTTAACCCTGTTGACAGACTTTTACGAGCTGACAATGGGGAACGGGTATTTTCTAAACGGGTTTTATAAAAAGCAGAGCTATTTTGATGTGTTTTACCGCAGCGTTCCCGATAATGGCGGCTTTGCCATCGCCTGCGGGTTGACGGATATCATTGAGTATGTAAAGAACCTTCATTTCAGTGAAGCGGATATTGAGTTTTTACGCGGCAAGGGAATCTTTGATGAAAAGTTCCTGAAATATCTGCGTAAGTTTAAATTTACCGGAGATATCTATGCAGTGCCGGAAGGCACGCCGGTGTTTCCCTATGAACCGATCATTACGGTGAAAGCGCCGGCGGCGGAAGCGCAGCTGATGGAAACGTTTATCCTCCTGTGCGTCAACCACCAGTCCTGCATTGCCACCAAAGCGAACCGCATCGTGCGTGCGGCGGGAGGACGGCCGGTGATGGAATTCGGATCCCGCCGGGCTCAGGGTGTTTCCGGTGCAGTGATTGGGGCGCGGGCTGCTTACATTGGAGGCTGCGTGGCCACGGCCTGTACTCTGACGGACGAACTGTACGGCGTTCCGGCAGCAGGCACCATGGCCCATTCCTGGGTGCAGATGTTCGATACGGAATATGAAGCCTTTAAGTTCTATGCGGAAACTTATCCCAACAATGCAGTGCTGTTGGTGGATACATACAACACATTAAAGAGCGGCATTCCCAATGCAATAAAAGTATTCAAGGAATATCTGGCAACAGGCAAAAAGTTTGGCAATTTCGGCATCCGCCTGGATTCCGGCGACCTTGCTTACTTAACAAAAAAAGCCCGCGTCATGTTGGATGAAGCGGGACTGACCGAGGCAAAGATCGTAGTTTCCAATTCCCTGGACGAATACCTGATTCGGGATCTGTTGCAGCAGGGGGCGAAGATTGATTCTTTCGGTGTAGGCGAGCGGCTCATCACCAGCAAGAGCAGCCCGGTTTTCGGCGGCGTGTACAAACTGGTAGCGGTGGAAAAGGAAGACGGAACCATCGTTCCCAAAATCAAAATTTCCGAGAATACAGCCAAGATCACCAACCCCGGTTTTAAAAAGGTGTACCGTTTCTACGACAAGAAAACGGGAAAAGCCATTGCGGATGAAATTTGCATGCGCGACGAGATGGTCTCCGAAGCGTTGCCCCATACTATCTTTGATCCGGAAGCAACCTGGAAGCAGCGGACGCTGACAGATTTCCGGATCAGAGAACTGCAGGTTCCCATTTTCAAAAAAGGCAAGCTGGTGTATAAGCAGCCTGGTCTGAAAGAGCTGCAGGAATACTGCGCCAGGGAAGTGGCCGGCCTGTGGGATGAAGTAAAACGGTTTGAAAATCCCCACAAGTACAACGTGGATTTGTCCAAAAAGCTATGGACGCTAAAGCACGATATGCTGGCCGCGTCAGGGAAGAAAGGGATTTGACAATAAAAAAATTACAAGTGCACAGGGTTTAGCAAAACCGTACGTGTTTGCTATTCCATGGACTTATGTGCCTGTGGCTTCGAAACTCGGGCTTTGCCCTCAAACAGTCTCGCCACCGCGGCACATTTCGTCTCATGGAATGACGCAAACACTCCCGACGTTTTGCTCAATCCCTGTGCACTTGCTTTTTTGTATGTAATAATGTTTTGATTACCTTGTTATAGCTCCGTCGTCTGCGGCAGGTCAGGAACGTTAGCTTACAGCATCTTCAGCAACAGCTCTGTCGTCTGTGGCAGGGCAGGAACGTTGGCTTCTTCCAGTTTGCCATTGTCTACCGCCTCTGCCAAAAGGGGATCCACCGGCAGCTTATCCTGACAGACGACTCCATGCGCTGCTGCAGTTTCAGCCAGTCTGCTTTTGCCGAAGAGGGGATGTTCTTTGCCGCAGTCCGGGCATTTGAAATAGCTGAAATTTTCCACGATGGACAGCACGGGAACGTCCATCATCTTTGCCATGTTGCAGGCTTTTTCCACAATCATGCCTACCAGTTCCTGGGGGGATGCAACGACAATGATGCCGTCTACCGGCATGGTCTGGAAAACGGTGAGGGGAACGTCTCCGGTTCCCGGGGGCATGTCAACCAGCAGAAAATCCACGTCGCCGTAAATCACATCGGTCCAGAACTGCTGGATAGCTCCGGCGATAATGGGGCCC
>ONAV01000006.1 GCA_900315925.1 uncultured Selenomonadales bacterium
TGACAGGAGTTATTTTTTATTGGAGCGGGCAATGGGAATCGAACCCACCTCTAAAGCTTGGGAAGCTTTCATTCTACCAATGAACTATGCCCGCAGGAAGAAACTGTTTCTATTAGTTACTGTAAGATTTTAGCACGTTTTTTCCATTTTGGCAACACCGGAGCAACAACATTTAATCAGCGTCTCCTTAAAACGCGCCTGCCATTTGGAATAATAAAATCCAGCCAAACAACGTAATACCGGAAAAGGCGGAAGAAAGAACCACACTGTTGCCGGCCAGTACCGCGTTGCTTCCCAGCTGCTGCGCCATGGCAAAGCTGGCCACGGCGCAGGGCGTCGCAAAAATACAGATCAGGGTCACAAAATCAACACCCCGGAATCCCATGATGTACGCTGTGCCCAGCACCACTGCCGGTATTACCACCAGACGCCCCAGCACTACGATAACCAGGTTGCGTTTTTCTTTACTGATTTCCCCGAACCGGAACGAAGCCCCCAGAATCAGCAGCGCCACCGGAGAAGTGCAGGATGAGATCTGGCGGATCGGTTTTAAGACAGGCTCCGGCACCGTAATTCCCAAAAGCATAAATCCCGCGCCCAGAATGCCGCCGATGATCATAGGGTTTTTCAGCACGACCCGGAGAGTCTCCGGCAGGAAAAATTTTCCGTTGCCCCGGAAATGTTCCAGAAAGAAGATACTCACCGTATTATAAATCGGGGAAATGAATGCGATCATCATCGTGGGTACCGCAAGGGCTTCCGAGCCAAAAATGTTTTCCACCAGGGGGATGCCCAGCAGCACAAAATTGCTGCGGAACAGCGCCTGCAGCATGGCGCCTCTGGAGCGGTTGTCTTTCTCCACCGTGCATACGACCACCGCGGAAATCAACAGCATGACGAACAAAGAGATCACCGTAAATATGATCAGCCGCGGACGCAAAGCCGTGGCAAGCGTCGTCGTATACATGTTATAAAACATCATGCAGAAAAAGAATATCCGGAAGATCATCGAATTCACATGCTGCAATTCGGTGTCCGTCAGCATCTTCTGCCATCGGATATAAATCCCCACGCCAATTAGAAGAAACAGGGGAATGATCGCCTTAATCGCAACAATCAGATGTTGCTCCATGATTCCACGCCCTCAAAAAACATAACACAAAAGCCTATTTAAAACACTATGACCGGTTGGCAACAAAAGCCTGAATCAGAGTCTGTTTCCACTGGTTCAGGCTTTTGAAGTATTTGCGTATTATTTTATCCCAGCAGCAGTTTGTCGCTGGCCATTCCGTCGCCGCTGGCCTTTTCGAACATGGCCAGCAGGTCGGCGATCTTCAGATTTTTCTTTTCTTCGCCGTCCACATCGATCAGCACCCGGCCTTCATGCATCATGATCAGGCGGTTGCCGAAACGCAGGGCGTCCCGCATGTTATGGGTGATCATCAGGGTCGTCAGCTGATCCCGTTTTACGATCGTATCCGTTAGCTCCAGAACTTTTTCCGCTGTCTTCGGATCCAGTGCCGCCGTATGCTCATCCAGCAATAATAATTTCGGTTTTTTTATGGTCGCCATCAGCAGGGTCAGCGCCTGCCGCTGGCCGCCGGACAGCAGGCCCACGTGGGCGGTCATCCGGTCCTCCAGACCCAGGTTCAGTTCTTTCAGCATTTCATAAAACCGGTCATGCTGCTCGCTGGTACTGCTCCAGCCCAGACCCGGGAACTGCCCCCGACGGGATGCGATGGCCAGGTTTTCTTCAATCATCATGCCGGCCGCCGTCCCCAGCATGGGATCCTGGAACACCCGGCCGATATACCGGGCCCGTTTATGCTCCGGCTCTTTCGTAATATCCACGCCGTCGATGACGATGCGGCCCTTGTCAATGGGCCAGACACCGGCAATGGCATTCAGCATGGTGGACTTGCCGGCCCCGTTGCTGCCGATCACCGTGGTAAAATCTCCCGGTTTCAGGTGCAGGGTGGTGTCCACAAGAGCCTTTTTTTCATTAATGGTTCCGGGGAAAAATGTTTTATAAATATGTTCTACCTGTAACATCAGCGCGCCACCTTTCTGCCTTTGAACTTCGCCTTGATCAGCGGCATGGACAGCGCCACCGCCACCAGCACGGAAGTAAAGAGCTTCAGATCGTTGGGCGGCATGCCCATCTGCAGTACCACGGCAATGACGATACGGTACACAACGGAACCCAGCACTACGGAGATCATGCAGTTTTTAAAACTGCGGGTACCGAACAGCACTTCGCCGATGATGACTGATGCCAGACCGATTACGATGGTGCCGACGCCCATGCCTACATCCGCAAATCCGTTGTTCTGTCCGACCAGCGCGCCGGAAATGGCAATCAGGGCATTGCTGATGATCAGTCCCAGAATGATGGTCATATCCGTATTCACGCCCTGGGCCCGGATCATCTGCTGGTTGAAGCCGGTCGCGCGGATCGCCGCGCCGATTTCCGTCCCAAAGAACCAGTACATGCCGATGCCGATGACCAGTGTTGCCGTCAGCCCTACCGCAAAGGTGGTCTGGGCATTATTCAGGCCCATCGCCTTCTGGGTAAACGTAAACACCGTATCCACGCCTAATAAGGATAAATTGGCTTTGCCCATGATGCGCAGATTGACGGAATACAGCGCAATCATGGTAAGGATTCCCGCCAGCAGTGCAGGGATTTTCATTTTTGTCGTCAGGAAGCCAGTTACCGCACCGGCCAGCATACCCGCCACCGCTGCCGCCAGAATCGCAGTGCTGACGCTGTGGCCGGTTGCCATCAGCGTAGCCGCCGTAGCCGCTCCCAGCGGAAAGCTGCCTTCACAGGTCAGATCCGCCAGATCCAGCACACGAAATGTCACATACACGCCAAGGGCCATAACAGCCCACAACAAACCTTGTGCCACAGTGGACACAGCCAGGTTACTCATAAAACATTGACCTCGAATTCTTTGTAAAATTAAACTGCTAAATTAAAACTGTTACATACAAAAAGGAACGGATCCGTTTGTTACGACGGATCCGGCCCTGCCTGTCACCATCAGATTGGAGGAACTGCTTACCCGCAACACAAAATGTTTGCCGGTTCAAACTGTATGCAATATAGCTTTTCAGTTCCCGATACACGCAAACAGATTACTTAATTACTTCCGCGCCTTTCAGCAGCTCTTCCGGAATCTTGATACCCAGCTGGTTCGCTTTCTTCTGGTTAACAACAGCCTTGAACTGCTTCTGGGAACGGATGGCCATATCCTGGGGTTTTGCTTTGCCGTTCAGGATTTCCGCCGCCATGGCGCCGGTCTCTTCGCCCAGCATGTAATAATCAATGCCCAGCGTAATCAGGCCGCCGGCCTTTACTTCACCGGGTTCCGCGCAGATAACGGCCAGCTTGGCTTCATCGGTTACCTTGCACAGAGTAGGCATGGCGGAAGCCATAATATTATCAGTAGGAATATACAGGGCGTCAACCTTGCCGATCAGGCTGTGGGCAGCCTGCTGGATATCGTTAACGGTGGAAACGGTAGCTTCCTTAATCGTCAGGCCTTTTGCTGCCGCTTCTTTTTTCAGGATTTCAACCTGAATCTGGCTGTTTACTTCACTGGAGCAGTAAATAACGCCTATATTCTTGGCAGCGGGAACCACTTTCTGCAGCAGTTCGACCTGTTCTTTGATGGGGTTCATGTCCGTGGTGCCGGTAACGTTCGTGCCCGGTTTTGCCGGATCTTTCACCAGTTTTGCGGATTTATAATCGGTAATGGCCGTGCCCACGATGGGAATCTCTTTCGTTGCGTTGGCCACAGACTGCGCGGAAGGCGTAGCAATGGCGCAGATCAGATCTACTTTATTGTTGACAAACCGGTTGGCAATGTTCTGCAGGTTAGACTGGTCTGCCTGGGCATTCTGCCGGTCAAAGGTAATATTTTTTCCTTCGGTAAAGCCCTTTTTGGCCAATCCGTCCACAAAACCTTTATTGGCAGCATCCAGCGCAGCATGCTCTACCAGCTGTACGATACCTACATTAAATTTCTTTTCCGCTTTCGGTGCCGGCTTTTTATCTCCGCCGCCGCAGCCGGCCATCCCTACAGCCAGCGTCAGCATCAGGGCTGCCGTCAGTGCTTTCATTTTAGAACCGGATAATTTAAACATTTTCCCTCATTTCCTTCCCTCATTTTTTGTACAGTTGAAAGCAAAAAAAGTAATGCAATTCCATGTATGTGTTTTACTTATAACTATACATCCTATATTGTAAGCGCAAAAGCCAATAAAGTAAATAGTTTTTAAATAATTCTGTCCTCATATCTGCCATAAATCATCATTTTATATATAAAAGCTGTAAAAAAAGTAACGGTTACGACCCGATTCATCCGAAAGAGCGCTTGCAAAACCTGTGTATTCATACTATATTTATTACAGGTGTAAATTGCGCCTGCCATAAATGCAAATTCTTTTAATGAAAAAGATATTGCAATCGAATTCCTGTAAAACCGGCGCAAGACCAGCAGCGGATAAGCCGCTTACACTCTTTTTGATTAAATTTTTTGCGATTAAATTTTTTGTAATAAGGAAATACTGATTAGGAAAGGATGGTACCTATGCTGAAACGGATTTTACTCTGCCTCGCTGTCTTACTGCTGTTCGCCTCCCAGGCCTTTGCGGAAAACTGGACCTATCTGGGACGTTACGCAGTGAAGAATAACCCCCTGTACGAAAATACGACGGACGCGCTGATCTTGAATCACCTGTTCCCCTATACAAACCAGTCTGTGAATAACCATCAGCAATACGACGTCTATTACTTCCATGACCACAAGGAGGATGTCCGGACCGTAAATGATGTGGTCAACCTGATTTCTGTTCCCATTAAGGCAAAGATCGTTCCCCTGAACATCTACGGGAAACCCATGCTCAGCGACGGCGTGTTCTGCGGCCAGATATATTCCGATGTCAAGATCACCAATGCAGGCGTCTTCGAGGTCCGTCCCATTGCTTTTTCCATCAGGGATTCCGTAAACGGGAAGACCATTTTCCGGGCTGAAGGCGAAATGCAGGGACAAATTCTTGTGGCCGACTCCGCAGCGCAAAAAATCGTTGCCATTACCGGTCCCCACAAAGACTGGAAAGAAACCATCGGCGGCATGCCTCTGTCTATGTTCATGCAGCAGCAGTGAGACAGGGACCGGAATCGCTGTAAGAGGAATAACTCCCGAGGTTCGCTTTCCCTGAACTGCATTGAAAATCGCTGCTTAAGCCCTGACAGTTTTTCTGGTTAATTATCAGTTATATAATTACAATTTTCTAAAGAATCGAGTTCTCAATTATGAATATGGAAATCATTAAACAGCTGGCTATCCTGATCGTCGGTTTTGCCCTGTTGGTAAAAGGGGCCGACCTGTTTGTGGACGGTGCCTCCGGCATCGCCAAAAAGTTTGGCATTTCGGAACTGATCATCGGGCTTACCATTGTCGCCATGGGCACCAGCGCGCCGGAAGCGGCGGTCTCTATTGCAGCGGCAGCCAAAGGAAGCGCCGGCATCTCCATCGGTAATGTCATCGGCAGCAACATTATGAACATCTTTATCATTCTGGGTGTTGTGGCTGCCATCACCCCGTTAAAGATAGAACGTTCTACCATACGTTACGAGATGCCTTTTACTATCACTGTCACCGTACTCTTTGTACTCATGGGCAGAGACGGCCTCATCACCAGAGTGGACGGCGCGATCTTATGGGCTGGCCTGCTGCTTTACATCGCCTATCTGCTGCGCCAGGCCAAACAAAAACCGGCAGAGGTTCCTTCACAGGCTGCAACAGCGGTCCAAAAAACAGAAGGAACCGATTCGCCTGAGGTAGTCGCGGAAACCGCGGCGAATGTTCCGAATGCCACTGCCGAAGCAGGCGTCACACCTGCCGCAGATACAGAAACCGGGGAAGCAGTTCCCGCAGAATCCCCTTCCATCTGGAAGCTTATCGTCCTTACCATCGTGGGCCTTGCCGTAATCCTGGTCAGCAGCGACTACGCCGTGGATGCCGCCGTTGCCCTGGCCAAGATTTTCAACATCAGCGACCGGGTCATCGGCCTTACCATCGTAGCGCTAGGCACCTCCCTGCCGGAACTGGTGACTTCGGTCACAGCAGCGCTCCGGGGCAATGCGGATCTGGCGGTAGGCAACGTGGTGGGCAGCTGTATTTTTAACCTGCTGTTTGTATTAGGCACTTCCGCCCTGATCCTTCCCATCCCCTGCGCCCCCAATTTCCTCAGCGACGCCTATGTAGCCGTGGGCGCTACGGTGTTACTGCTGCTCTTCGGTTTCACCCAGATGAAGATTGTCCGTTGGGAGGGCGTGCTGCTGGTAGCCTGTTATGTGGCTTATGCCTATGTGGCGTTGGTTTGAAAATTCATTTCATTAAAAAAGCCGGACTGAAGCAATTCCATTTATAAAACTTCAGTCCAGCTTTTTAATTTTTTAGGAGACGCTGATTAAAAAGAGTAAAAAAAATGGTGATCCATCCGCGACTCGAACGCGGGACACCCTGATTAAAAGTCAGGTGCTCTGCCAACTGAGCTAATGGACCACATGGCGTTACTTTCGTAACGTGAGTATTATAAAGTTTTATATAACGTTTGTCAAGAAGTTTTTGCAAAAACTGTTTGCCTGCTGTTTGCTGTCCTGCAAATTTCCCAAAAAACGTATTTACAACAGCCCCGGTACGCGCTTACCAAACATATCTTATAAGTATACCACATAGATTAAGAAGGAAGATTCTCCTTACAGCAGCGCGAGCAATGCCTTTTTGTCTGTCTTCCCGCGGCTGTTCAGCGGAATTATCTTTACCAGGATAATTTTTTTCGGCATTTCCTGCTGCATCAGGGTATCCCGCAGGCGCAACCGCAGGTCCTGTTTCGTCCGGTTTTCATTTTCACAGACCACAAAAGCAGCAGCCTCCTGTCCCCGCCCCGCGTCATCATACGGCAGCACGACAGCCTGGATCACTTCCGGTAACGCACATAATGCGTTTTCAATTTTTGTGCAGCTGATCTTAAAGCCGCCTTTGTTGAGAATATCCCCTTCGCGCCCGTTAAAGATCAGATACCCTTCCCGATTAAAATATCCTGTGTCGTGAAGGGTGCAGGGCTGCTGCAGCCCTTCCACGTGATACGGCGTATCAATATAGATCAGGCCGTTTTCCACCCACACCTTTACACCGGGCACCGGTTTGCCCACGCTGTCCGGGAAACGAAGCACCTCGTCATAGCCCAGCCAGGTAATATAATCCAGCTCGCTGGCCCCGTAGTACAACAGAATATCGCTGTTCGGAAAGGAGCGTTTCAGCCGTTCCGCCGTCTTCGCCCCCAGCAGCTGTGAACCCGCCAGCACCATCTGCATGGAAGGGTATTCCTGTTTCAGGTACTTTGTCAGCACCTTCAGTTTCGCCGGAACCAGATATAACACGCTTACCCGCAGGTCACGGATCATCTCCAGCCACTGACGGCAATTGAACACATCGCTGACTGCCAGCGTACAGCCTTCATAAATAACGGAAGCCCATATGCTGAGATTGCCGGTAAAGCTGAAACTCCCTTCCAGAAAGACCACCGCGGCCCCGTCTATGCAGAAGCGGCGGTTCTGCTCCGGAATAAAACCGGCCCAGCTTTCATAGGTGCGGTACATCACTTTCGGAACATCCGTGGAACCGCTGCTCAGCACGCCCATGCAGGCATTCTGGTACGGAACCGGTGCCGGGACAAAACCGGAAACTGTTTCTGCCGCTTTTTGCATTTTTTCAGGACGAGGCGCTGTCTCACCCGTATCCGTCTCACCTGCTTTGGTGCCGGCAGCCCCCTCCTTCGGGGAATAACCCTGCCGAAGTGTCCACCCGTTTTCTTTTTCTTCCAACACAAAACCGATTCGGTTCTGTGTTACCAGTTTTCCTTCTGCCGCTTCCGGCAGATCATAATGTCCGATGACAGGCACCTGTCCTGCATCCATTACCGCCAGAAATGCCAGCAACTGATGATACAGGTTTTGTGTCCGGATCAGCACGCCGGTTTTATAACCAGCCGGAAACTGCTTCTTCCAGTCCGGCGTAATAAATCCGCGGACATCTTCATACGCCTGGCCATAGGTAATCTTCCTGTCCCGCAGTACGAGGTAAGGCCTGTTCTCTTTTTCTATTGCATGCTTTTGTAACAGCGTAACGTAATCCATAGGTTCTCCACACAACGTAATTGAAATTTGTTATGCAGTATACGACAGGAAAAAGACTTCGCAAAACCGTCCACGATTGCGATTTCATGGACTCATTCGCCTGTGGCTTCGAAACTCGGAGCTGCGCTCCTCAGACAGTCTCAGCCACGGCCGGCTCTTTTCGTCTCATGAAATTTGGCAATCATTCCCGATGTTTTGCTTCAGTCTTTCCCCTGCCAGCATAGTGTTTAAGCAACAAACTATAAAAATTATTCAGTTAACACTTTTTCACCAGCAATGCCGTGCCCAATCCTCCGGCGCCGGCAATACTCAACAGGCCAAGCTTCCCTTCCGTCTGTTTCAGTTCCTGCCACAGATGCAGCAGCAAAATCGCGCCCGACGCGCCATAGGGATGACCGTACGCCAGTGCGCCGCCCCAGGGACAGTACCGCGCAGTCAGTTCCGGATATTTCCTGGCAAACAGCGCGCTGATCACCGCAAAGGCTTCATTATATTCAAACACGTCAATCTGTTCCGGCTGTAAATCGCAGCGTTGCAGCAAATGCGCGCCGGTTTCTATCGCACCTTCCGGACTGTAGCGCGGGTCCACGCCCCACTCAAAACCGGCCAGCAGTTCTGCCTCCGGCCGCAGGCCGTATTGTTCCACCGCCTGCCGGGAAGCCAGAACCACAAACGCCGCCCCGTCATTCATCAGGCAGGCATTGGCAGCCGTCAGCAGGGGAGTCACGGCGACTTTATGCTCCTGTAATACGTTTTGTCTGTCAACGTTTTCTTTTATTGGCAGCGAAGCCCTGTCTCCTGCCAGCAAATCCTTCACTTCTTCTTCCGTGAACAGTTTCGGCATCCTGGCGGCCAGTTTCGGACTCATGCGGTCACGGATTCCTTCATCGCCTTCACTTCCAAACACGGAAACCACAATTTCATTCAGCCGGTTTTCCTCTCTGGCTTTTTTTGCCAGCCGGTGACTGCGCACTGCAAATGCATCCAGTTCCTCCCGTGAAAAGCCGTGCTTCTGACAGGTTCGCTCCGCTCCTTCCAGCATTGCTTTTGCGCTGGTCGTATCCGGGGAAAACTGGGCTACGGTAAAGCCTTCTTCCCGATAACGGGCATCTGCTTTTGCATAAACACGGACAGGCTGCATAGACGTGGACTCAAATCCGCCGGCAATCAGAATGTCCGCCATGCCGCTGCCGATTTTTGTCATGGCCAGTTCAATGGAAGCCGCCGCAGAAGCGCACTGCATATCGATCGTCAGCGCCGGAATCGTGGCAGGCAAACCGGCCTTCAACGCAGCCAGCCGCGTAATATTTCCTCCCGTTCCCACCGCGTTGCCGCAGAGCAGACCGTCCGCCTGCAACACGAAGGGATACTTTGCCATGATTTTTTGTAAAACCGCCGCAGCCAGCTCCTCGGCAGGCACCGTCTTAAACAGGCCTCCCGTCAGCCCAATGTGACTGCGCAGTCCCCCGATCAGATAAACCTTCTCCATACCCGTCACCATTTCCCCACATCAGATATGTACATCAAACATGTAAAAATTCTTTAAAAATTAATTTAGAAACTATAAACTGTGATTCACCGGGCTTCACCCTGGTTTCTTTATAATCCTGCCGTAACCAACGTTACCAGACGCCGAGAAAAATCATATTCAAAAAATTCCCGGCCTGATTCCAGACCGGGAGCTTTATGGAAGTGTCACTGTCAACTGTTAAGGAAACACTGATTAATTTTTCAAAAACATATTGATCCGCGTTGCCAGGAACGCACCGGCCAGCACCTTCACCACATCGCCGAAGATGAAGGGAAATACCGCCGCCACCAGTGTAGCCCATACATCCATGTGCGCCACCAGATACATGGAGACGCAGCCGCCCACGTAAATGATCGGCATACCAACCGCAATTCCCAGAAACACCATTCTCTTAAAGCTGTTGGAACCGTTTAGCAGCTTGCTCATGAGCCAGGCTGCTATGGCGAAACATACATAAAACCCGCCGGTGGGCCCCAGTAGGCGTCCCAGTCCGGCAGAACCGCCGGGAAGCACCGGTACACCGATGGCGCCGATCAGCAGCCAGGCCAGTACTACCAAAAACGCGTCATTCGGTTTTAAAATGAATGCTGTCATATTTACAATAATCGTTGTCCCTACAACCATAGCCGGCGTAAAGGGCAGCGGGAACGCCAGATACGAAGAAATTGCCAGAAACGCGACACACAACGCCATCTTCGTCAGGTTGCGGGTCTTATCTGCCGCCGTTTCACGGTGCATCGGTGTTACAGAAGTCTGTTCCATGTTGATCATCTCCGGAATTAGTATTGCGCAATGTATTCATCAGCAACTGAAGAATCGTACATTGTTATCTTTTTAATAATAAGGGTTAACCACTTTTCTAATTATAAATACTTACGGGTGTCTTGTCAACCTGTTTTTTCGTTTCAGTTAACCAATTCGTTTTTTCCTCTTGGTTTCCTTTTGTTTCTTTTTGGTTTTGTCCTTTTTGCTTTGTTTTACCTGCCAGAATTTTTCACTTTCGTCACATTATTGTTATATTCTGTAACATCCTTAACATATAATCTTCTTGCATTTTCTGATAATTCCTGCTATTATATAAGTGAACAAAGGAAGTACCGAAAGTCCCCTCACAAGGGAAATCTTGGAAAAGGAAATGAGGATACTTCGCGAGTGAAATTGAGAAAGGAGTGGTTCCCCCGAAATAGCTAAGGCAGTATATGGAAAAATTTTAAAGGAGTGATTCCAATGCAGAGGTTGAGTCGATTCAATAGTTAAACGCCCGTGACGTTGTGAAAACAATGCACGGGCGTTTAAATTTTTTATTTTTTTTGCTTCAGGGAACTTTACTTATGCATACTCTTCCCCTGCTGTTTCATATACACATGTTCTGCTGCAATTTCCTGCAGCAGGTGACGTCCGCTCCAATGTTGGTTAAACTTGGTAAGCGCGGCTTTCAGCTCAATTTCTTTTAACTTGCCCCGTTTCACCGCGGCAAGAAATTTATTAAGCATATTTATGTCAAAGCCGCACAGAAAAACCATTTCCTTTTGCGAAGCTTCCATCATTAACTGTATGGCTGCTTTTTTCACAACGTCCGGATCCGCTCCTGCTTTCTTCGCCGCTTCCTCCAGCGTTTCAGCAAGCTTGTCTTCCTGGTTCTCCGGCGGATTCACTGCCTTTTGCGGACAGTCTTTCACACCGGCCACAAAGCCCACGGCGTCATCAAACTGTTCCAGCGGCACGGCTTTGCAGTTTACTTTTAAGATCATGCAGACCTGCCGCAACTGCTGCAGCCGTTCCGGTTTAAAATTATAGGCTAATACAATTTTGTTCATTTTCAAATCAATTCCTTCAGTACAATGGTCTGCTCCCGGTTAGGGCCTACGGACACGATACCCAGTTCCACGCCGGCCACTTCCGACAGGCGGCGCAGGTATTTCTTCGCCCCTTCCGGCAGGTCTTCAAACTTACGGCACTTCGTGGTATCGCACATCCAGCCGTTGAATTCTTCGTAGACCGGTTCCACCTTGCCCAGGGTTTTCAGACTGGCGGGAATCTGTTTGATCTCCACGCCGTCAATCTTGTAGCCCACGCACATTTTGATTTTCTTCATCTGGTCCAGCACGTCCAGACGGGTCACCGCAATAGCGTCCAGACTGTTCAGGCGCACGGAATACCGGAGCATGAAAGCATCCAGCCAGCCGCAGCGGCGGGGCCGTCCCGTCACGGTTCCGTACTCGTGGCCGGTCTCCCGGATCTGGTGGCCGGGGCCGTCCGTATCCAGCAGTTCCGTTACAAAAGGACCGGCGCCGACCCGGGTGGTATAAGCTTTCACTACGCCTACCACATGGTCGATGAACCGGGGACCGATGCCGCTGCCTACGCAGGCGTTGCCCGCCGTGGGATTGGAACTGGTCACGTAGGGATACGTACCGTGGTCAATGTCCAGGAAGGTTGCCTGGGCCCCTTCAAACAAAACTTTTTTATCCTGGGCAAAGAGTTCGTCCAGAATCACGCCGGTATCCGTTACATAAGGACGCAGTTCCTCCGCGTATTCCAGATATTCCTTCAGCACCGTTTCGTAATCAAAAGGCTCTGCCCCATAAATTTTCGTAATGACCTCATTTTTTGCAGCCAGGTTGACTTTCAGTTTTTCCGCAAACACTTCCGGGTCCATCAGGTCGCAGACGCGGATGCCCACCCGGGCTACCTTGTCCATGTAGCAGGGTCCGATGCCGCCCCGGGTCGTGCCGATTTTATTCTCGCCCAGCGCTTCTTCCTGAAGCACATCCAGCTTCTGGTGATAGGGCAGCACCACGTGAGCCCTGTCGCTGATGGCGATGCGGCTGATGTCCACACCCTTGTCGTGCATCTCTTTGATTTCCTGCAGCACCACGCCGGGGTTGATTACCACGCCGTTGCCCAGCACGCAGATCTTCCCGTGATATAAAATCCCGGAAGGCAGCAGCCGCAGTTTATAGGGCACGTCGTTAACCACTACGGTGTGTCCCGCATTGGAGCCTCCGCTGTAGCGCACTACCGCGTCCGCTTTCTGTGCCAGGTAATCAACGATTTTACCTTTTCCTTCATCGCCCCACTGGGCGCCGATTACAACCACTGATGACATACTGTTTACATCTCCCCTCAAAGATTAAAACACATTTCGAATTTATCTGTCGCAGGCTTCCCTGATCCGCACCATCGGCACAACAGGCAGATACGCATTGCTGAACCCGGTTTACGAATCAGTTGACACTGCCGGCAATACTAACTTACAGCCCGAACCTGGCAAAAATTCTGTCAACATGCACCAGCATGGGCTTATAATCAAAGCATTCCTTAATCTCTTCCGGCGTCAGGTACTTGCGTACATCCTCATCCTTGCAGAGATTCTCGTAGAAATCTTCTCCCTCCAGCCAGCGTTTCATGGCGTTGCGCTGTACCCAGCGGTAAGCCGTATCCCGGAAGGCGCCCTTGGCTACCAGGGCCAGCAGCACCCTGGGGCTGTAGATCAGGCCGCCGGTCATGTTCAGGTCTTCCAGCATCTTCTCCGGATACACCAACAGCCGGTCGATCAGGTTGATGGTTTCATTCAGAATATAATCCAGCGCCGTGGTCGCGTCCGGCAGCATCACCCGTTCCACAGAGGAGTGTGAGATGTCCCGTTCGTGCCACAGGGGAATATTTTCAAAAGCAGGCAGCACATAGCCCTGCACCAGCCGGGCCATGCCGCAGATACGTTCGCTGCGCACCGGGTTCCGTTTGTGGGGCATGGCGGAGGAGCCTTTCTGTTTCGGGCTGAAATATTCTTCCGCTTCCCGCACTTCCGTGCGCTGCAGGTGACGCACTTCCAGCGCCATCTGGGACAACGTTCCGGCAATGACGCCTAACGTGGAGATATATTCCGCATGATGGTCCCGCTGCACTACCTGGGTTGCAACGGATTCCACTTTCAGCCCCAGTTTTTTGCAGACATATTCTTCCACATAGGGGTCAATGTCCGCATAGGTGCCGACGGCGCCGGACAGTTTGCCCACGCACATGTTTTCCGCGGCCCGTTTCATGCGTTCAATGTTCCGCAGGGTCTCGCTGTACCAGAGCAGCAGCTTCAGGCCGAAGGTGGTCGGCTCCGCGTGCACGCCGTGGGTACGGCCGATGGTAGGCACATATTTGAATTCCACGGCACGGCGTTTCAGCACTTCCGCCAGCTTCTCCAGATCTTTCAGGATCACGTCCGAAGCCTGCTTCACCTGCACATTCAGGCCCGTATCCTTCACGTCCGTGGAAGTAAGGCCCATGTGGATATATTTGGCTTCGTCGCCCACGTATTCCGCCACGGCAGACAGAAACGCGATGATGTCGTGGTTGATTTCCTTATCGATCTCATGAATACGGTCTACATCAAAATTCGCTTTGGCTTTAATGACCTCCACCGCTTCTTTGGGAATGCGCCCCAGCTCCGCATTGGCTTCGCAGGCAGCGATCTCCACATCCAGCATGGTCTGCCATTCATTCCGTTCGTTCCAGATCTTCTCCATTTCCGGACGCGTGTATCTCGGAATCATCTTGTTGTCCCCCTTTTGCATCTGCAATTAAAAACTGTTTATATTGCCTTGCTCAATCGCCGTTCGGTCTGCCGGTCTGCTGCGTTTGATTTGCACAGCAGCTCCGGCAGCTTTTTCATAAACGCAAGAATCCTTGCTGCAGTATCCGTCTTATCTTCAGCCGTCGTCCCTCTTTGACAGGCTGATGAACTTCGTGCACTCATTCCGGAAGAACAGATTGACCCGTCCCACCGGCCCGTTGCGGTGCTTGGCCACAATCAGTTCTGTAATATGAGTTGGTTCCTCGTCCGCGCCTTTATAGTAATCATCCCGGTACAGGAACATAACGATATCCGCATCCTGTTCCAGAGAACCGGACTCACGCAGGTCGGACAGCATGGGTTTTTTTACCTGTCTGGCTTCCACACTCCGGCTCAGCTGGGAAAGAGCCAGTACCGGCACGTTCAGTTCACGGGCCAGCGCTTTCAGGCCCCGGGAAATTTCCGATACTTCCTGCTGCCGGTTATCGGAATTGTTGCGGCCCACCGACCCCTGCATCAGCTGCAGGTAATCGATAACGATCAGGTCCAGGCCGCCCTCCGCCTGCAGGCGCCGCGCCTTGGAACGCATTTCCATGATAGAAAGCCCCGGCGTATCGTCAATAAAGATCTGCGCACCGGCCAGGCGGTCCGCCGCAATCCACAGATTGTTCCATATATCCGCGTTATCATTATCCTTATCTCTGTCGTATCCGCCTGCCCGCAGCCGCTGGGCGTTAACATCCGCTTCCGAGCAGAGCATACGCTGCACCAGCTGTTCCCGGCTCATTTCCAGACTGAAGAAAGCGACCCGTTTCTTCGGCTCCCCTTCCCGGGAACCCCGAATCGCTACATTCTGGGTAATATTCAGTGCCAGGGCGGTTTTACCCATAGACGGACGCGCGGCTAAAATGATAAAGTCGGACGGATGCAGACCTGCCGTCAGATTATCCAGGTCTATGAATCCGGTGGCTACGCCGGTAATGGCCTGTTTGCTGTCCAACACAATCTGGATATGGTTGATGGTTTCCGTCAGCACATCGGAGATTGCCGCAAAATCCGTTCCCCCTTTCCGATTGGAAATCTGGAGGATGGTTTTTTCTGCCTGGTCCATGATGTCCCGCACGTCTTCCGAACCGTCATAGCCCATGGCTGCAATCGCTGTACCGCCTTCCACCAGCTGCCGAAGCACAGATTTTTCTTCCACGATCTGGGCGTGAAACTTGGCATTGGCAGCCGTCGGCACAATATTGGCCAGCAGGGTCACATAGGAAACGCCGCCTACGTCATCCAGCTTGTTCATTTTTTTCAGTTCATCAATCAGCGTGATCATATCGATTGGCTCATTCTTGGAATGAAGCGTCAGCATCGCGCTGTAAATGACCTGATGAGCCTGCCGGTAAAAGTCTTCCGGCATCAGCTTTTCGGTTACCACGCTCACCGCGTTTTTGTCAATGAGCATAGCCCCGATTACGGATTGTTCCGCTTCTATATTCTGCGGAGGCACTCTGTCCTGCATAGTTAACACCTGTTAAAGAAACACCGGGTATATACTGTCAAAATTTTAATTTTCATCAGTTTCCACAATCACATTGAACTTTGCGGAAATTTCCGGATGCAGTTTGGCTACTGCCGTATAGGAACCCGGCAGCTTCACCGTGTCATTCAGTTCAATCTTGCGGCGGTCCACTTCCAGTCCCGTCTGCTTGATCAGGGCTTCCGCCACATCCTTGGAGGTCACAGCGCCAAACAGCTTGCCGTTAGCGCCTACTTTCAGTTTCAGTTTTACAGTAACCTTTTCCACCTGCGCTGCCAGCATCACGGCTTCATCCTTACGCTGGGCAGCCCGGTGTTCCGCCACTTTTTTATCCTGCAGTGCCTGGTTCATGTTCATGGTGTTGGCTTCTTTTGCCAGTTTACGGGGAATCAGGTAATTACGGCCATAGCCTTCTGCCGTCTCCACAATATCGCCTTTTTTACCTAAATTTTTCACATCACTCAATAAGATTACTTTCATTCTTCTCTTTCTCCTCTGCTTCGTCTAATTGTTTTTTCGTTAATTCGATGATCTGCTGTTTCACTTCATCCGCATCGGCATTCTGAAGCTGCACGCCGGCCACCGTCTGATGACCGCCGCCCCCCAGTTCTTCCATGATGACCTGAACATTGACACTGCCATCACTGCGGGCGCTCACATTCACATTTCCGTCTGTGCATGCGGAAATCACCACGCCGACGGAAACACCGGTTACGTTGATCAGGGCATCTGCCGCCTGGGCTGCCAGGATAGACGTGTCACTGGAATTTTCTACATCACGGTTGATGGAAATAGCCAGATGAGGTAATGGCGTCTCCGCTTCAGCAATAATACGGTACCGGTCCCGGAAGGATTCCAGATCGTCCTTAAACAGCTGCCGCACCAGGATGGGATCCGCCCCGGATGTACGGAGCAGCGCCGCCGCTTCAAAGGTACGGGCGCCGGTCTGCACGTTGAAGTTCTTGGTGTCTACCACCAGTCCGCTGTACAGTGCTGTGGCTTCCCCTTTGGTGAATTCCAGCTTGTCGTTAAAGTAGCCTGTCAGTTCCGTCACCAGCTCACTGGCGGACGAGGAAGACGGTTCCATGTATTTCAGGATCGTATTCTGGATAATATCCTCAGCCCTCCGGTGATGGTCGATGATGATCCGTTTCTGGGGGATGGCTTCCAGCACTTTCTGACTGGCGCTTAAAACGGCCCGGTGATGGTCTACCAGCATCAGCAGACTGTTGGGTGAAATTTCCTCGAGTACATCTTCTTCGTGTACAAAAAGACCTTCGTACAGTTTATCTTCTTCCGAAATGTTTAATTCGCCGTTAAACACAACCTTCTTCAGTTTTTGCAGCGAAGTACTCCGGTTGCTGATTACGATAAAGGTCGGCTTCTGCAGGGACAGGGACAGCTTGGCAATGCCGACGGCGCTTCCGATGGAATCATAATCTTCATTGGCGTGGCCCATGACAAATACCTTGTCAGCAAGTTCCATCTGCTCCCGGATGGTATGCGCCACGATCCGGGCGCGCACCCGGGTACTTTTGGCGCTGACCGCATTGGTACCGCCAAAATACTGCATCTGCTTGTCACACTCCACCACCACCTGGTCGCCGCCGCGCCCCAGCGCCAGGTCCAGCGCTTTAGATGCGTGCAGGCTGATTTCCTGCAGGGTTTCCCCGTCTTTGGAAATGCCGATACTGATGGTAGGAGCCAGTTTGTTCTCCTGCCGGACTTCCCGCACTTTATCCAAAACGGAAAATTTGTCTTCTATGGCTTTTTGCAGATTCTTATAGTTGATGCCCACAACCAGGTTTTCTTTATTGGAACGTACCACAAACCCCTGGAGGGATTCCACCCATTTGTTCAGAATCTCGCCGATTTCCCCGTTCAGATTGGCCCGGGCACTTTCGCTGAGGCCTTTCATCACATCTTCATAGTTGTCAAAACGGACACAGGCCAGGCACATGCGTTCTTCCGCAAAGCGCTGCTTCAGTTTTTCCCACTCGGTAATATCCGTCAGGTAGACCATCAGCGTGCTGGCTGCATCATCTTTTCTTTCCGTGTTTTTTGCCGGGTTCTGTACGCTGAAGTACTGCATCTGGTAATACCGGCCCCGCATCTGGATGACCTTACAGTCATCTTTCACGCACATCGTCTCAAAGGCATTCTCCGGTACGGGCAACACTTCTTCCGGTTTTTTCCTTTCCAGAGACTTTAATCCGGTCCACTCCTGGAATTTTTCATTTTTCCACTGGAGCTTCCCGTCACTGGAGAATACTGCGATACCTACATCCAGATTCTTGGTGGAATAGTGTACGGAACGCTCAATATTGCGAATCACGTCATCCAGATAATCAGACAGCATCTGTTTCTTTTGGGTGTAAGCCCGGCGGGCAAACCAGACTACTATAATAAGCAGCAACACTCCAGCCGGAATGAACAGCGGCTGCAGGAAACAGATTCCGACTACCAGCAGGGCAATGAGCAGCACGTAAATACAAATTTCTTTCCAGTTGGAAAACTGGCTCCTGCTTCCAAACATTTCAATCACCTCATATTGCTTCGTAACTGGTACGACAATCCTGTTGCGGAACCCTTATTTCATTTTCTGTTCCCGTTCCGCCGCATTCTTCTTTGCCCGGAGCTTGCGGGCGTCAAACAAAATATCGTAACCGCCGATATACGTCACGATCAGTCCGAACAGGGAAATAAACATAGAAACGGGGATAATGATCCGCATCCACCACAGCGGTTTGTTATGGGTTTTAAGGTACCAGTAGATGAACACCAGCCCCTGCACCATCAGCAGCATGCTGCAGATGGCCCACACATTGGCGCAGACCGTGTAACCGATATGGGTCCGGTCATTGATAAAATACTGGATCCCAAAAAGGGCCGCCACATAAATAAGCGCCACAACCGGCGGGAAAGACCATTCGTCCACCGGGGGAAATTCCGGAAAGGTTTCCCCGGTCCTTGCCAGAATCTTACGGGCCGCCCAGTAATTGATCATCACCAGGATCGGCGCCATCAAGAGCATGGCTCCCGGCAGAATAATTTTAATCATGGAGACCATTTCCGTCATCTGAGCGGTAAAGGCTGCCGACTGTTCCGGTGTCATGCTCCCCGTGTTAAACGATGCCGCCATTTGCGGGATGGCGTCGTCCAGCGACTGGAACATCATATCCACAGGATGGATACCCATCACATACAGGGCCAGCAACATGTTGATCCCGATGCTGGCCAGCGCCCCGATAGATGCATACAGCAACAGCTTCTGTGCCGGCAGGTGACGGTGCATGCATTCGCCCAGCACAATCCCCATGACGCCGTACACACCGATATAAAACAGCGCGTGGATCGGATTCACTGTCATGGCTACCAGGACCGTGGACACCACCGCAGCCATAATGCTCCAGCGCATCCCGTTCCGCATGCCGCAGACCACCAGAGGCAACGGCATGATTAAATTCAAAATAATTCCCATAAAGGGAACGTAAGCAAACAATAAGTTAAAAACGATGGCAATGGCGGCACAGATTGCGCCTTCCACCATTGCAGACGTTCTCCTGCGATACGTTAACGCCACAAATTCCTCCTGCCGGAAACACAGCTTTCTTTCCCGGCTTGTCAGTTAAACAGAATCAAAGACCGGGAACCGTCATCCGGTTCCTGCTTTCTTAAAACAAAATACAAACACTTATACAGCATACCATTATATTTTACACCAAAAGCAAGATTTTGGCAAAATTGTACTGCTGCCGGAAACCACAAACAGAAAATGCTGAAGCCGGATCTTCGACAGAACGGCTTCAGCAGAGTATCTTCTTATTAAGTTAAACATATATGGCAGTGTCTGCTAATGCGCTCCGGTTCTGTCATCGTTTCTTTCTGCGCGGATGCCGCTTACAGCTTAACGCTGGCCTTTACCTTGAGCCCTTCTTCCATCACGCTGAGGTTTGTCAGGTGCAGCACGTCCAGCACGGATTTTTTCAGGAAGCGGGTCTTGCCGATTTTGCTTTCCTGCAGCGTTTTGGTGAAATCCAGGCCGATTACGCCGTTTTCATAGGTAACTTCCACATCTTTGTTCTCAATGGTCACCTTATCAAAAATCAGGTCAATAATCGCGACGATCAGTTTGTCACCGACCGTATTCACCACCAGGGACGCAAAGTCATTATTGAAAATGTCGAAACCGTCCACTTTGATATGGGCAACCGCTTCATTCTGGTCCACGAAAAAGTCCAGGATGGAAAGTTTCAGCTCCAGCGTGCCGTATGTATTATGCTGCAGATTCATCCGCAGATAATCCGGCGCCAGATAGCCGATGTCCAGCAGGGCAAAATCGCTGCCGGCCAGTGCTTTTGTCATGTAAGATTTAATCTCACTGTACGGAATCACCAGCTCGCCCCGGGACAGCTGCTGCCAGTTCTGGGCGGAAATCCAGCGGTCGCTTTTGCTCTTCAGCGGATTTACGATGCGGTCATTGAAATCTTTTATCTTCTGGGAAATGGTAGATTCGGCCTTGTCCGCCGTGGTCTTTACACCGGCAAACAGGTCTTCCCCTTTCACATTCTTCATTTTTTCTTTCAGGGCGTTCAGATCAAATTTTTTGCTTTCGTCACCCAGGGGCTCGTCCTTGCAGTCCATGTTGCTGAAAGCTTCCGCGTTTTCCGCCCCTTCCTTCCGGGCTTTTTCAAACACTTCCCGGAAACTGGCCACGTCTTCCGGACGTCCCGCCTTCAGCCAGGCATTGGCAGCCTTGCCTACGCCGTAGGTGATGGACACAGCCAGCGGAATCTGAATTGCCGCGATCGGAAGCAGCGTGAAAACAGACTGTCCGATAAAGGTGGCGCCCAGCGAACCTAACAGTCCCAAAGCCGTCCCTTCGGACATCTTCACGCCCCGCAGGTCGGCCAGCCGGGTAATCATGTATACTTCATTGGCAATCAGCGCCATGGTACCCAGGACCGGAGCCACTACCAGCACGCTGGCACGGGCCGCGCCCCAGCGGCACAGCTTTTCCGCTTCCCATTCCGTGTCAATATCCTCCAGCGGCTCAAGCTCCGCTTTTTCTTCTTTTGTATCGCCGGCAACTTCTTCGTTCGCTTCGCCGGCATTTTCTTCTGCAGAATCACCGGCAGCCTCTTCCGCGGTTTCCTTCACAGCGTCCTCAGCCTGAACAGTTTCCTCCGCAGCGGTCCTGCTTTCCTCAGAAGTCTGTTCGTTTGCTCCGTTTGTCTGTTTTACTTCATCTTCTGCCATAATTTCACGTGCAATCCGATCCACAGCGCAGCGTATCGGATTTATCCTTTCTCCCAGGTCAGCTGGGTAATTCACCGTTTCATATAAACTGGAATAAAAGTTTAAACCTCATTACAGGATGTTTTATTCTTGTATTTTATATTATATCCTTTATGCTATAATAAAAGTTGAAATCTTTATGAACAATTAACGGATACACCGTACAACCGTCATCTGAATCGCAAAGAAAAGAATTATAACTTAATTGAAGGAACACTGCCATGAATAAAAAACCTGTTTCGAAGCAGAAAGTTGTGGGACGTTTTGCTCCGTCTCCCAGCGGGCGGATGCACTTGGGAAATGTATATACGGCGCTGGCAGCCTGGCTCTGTGCCAAAAGCGCAGGAGGAAAATTTCTGCTGCGCATTGAAGATCTGGATCCTGTCCGCTGTCCCCGCACCAATGCGGATCAGATCATCTCCGATCTGGAATGGCTGGGTATCACATGGGACAACAGCGATATCCCCTACCAGAGCGAACGCACTTCCATTTATGAATCCTTTTTTCAAAAACTGCGTGACCTGCAGCTTGTGTATCCCTGCTTCTGCAGCCGGGCGCAGCTGCATGTGGCTGACGCGCCCCATGCTTCGGACGGCCGCGTGGTATACGCCGGCACCTGCCGCCGCCTCACCCCGGAAGAAGTGCAGGAAAAAAGCAGAACACGCCAGCCGGCCGCACGGCTGATTTTACCGGATGAAAACATAACCTTTTGCGACGGACAGTATGGTTTGCAGCAGTTCAACTTATCCCATGACTGGGGCGACATCATCATCCGCCGCAGCGACGGGGTTTTTGCCTACCAGCTGGCCGTCACCGCAGACGATGGACTGATGGGGGTGACCCAGGTCGTCCGGGGCAGCGATTTACTGAGCTCTTCCGCGCCGCAGATTTATCTGTTCCGGATACTGGGCTTCCCTGTTCCGGAATACCTGCACCTTCCTATGCTGATCACGGAAGGCGGCGTCCGCCTGGCCAAACGGGACAAGGCAGCGGATATGGGCTTCCTCCGTCAGCAGCTTACCGGTCCGGAGCCGCTGATCGGATATATCGCCTGGCTCCTGGGACAGATCCGCAAACCGGAACCATTGAAAGCAACAGACCTGCTTCCTCTGTTCGACCATAAAAAAATCCCCGGTCACGACCTTGTCGTTCCGGGAGATTATTGGGAATATTTAAAATAACGGTATTTACAGCACATAACCAGCATTCTTAGAAGAATTTTCGCAAAACCGGTTCTTCCTTCCGGTTATCGTCTACTTTGCCGCCAGTTGTGCGCGGCCGGCGTTCCGTTCATTCTGTTCGGCAATGACATCCGCCACGGTTTTGCGTACCGGAATCACCAGCCGCTGTCCCACGGAAAGGTCACTGCCCGTCAGTTTGTTCTCTTTCTGGATCCGGAGGATCACTTCACGGATATCTTCCTCTTTGCCGCTCCAGTCCGCCGCAATATCCCACAGGGTATCTCCGGTATGGACCGTAACGACCTGCTTCTCGTAAATTTCAGGGGAAGCAGAAACCGTCATATATGTAAAACCACCGCTCAGCATAGCACCTAATACAAAAGCCAGTAAAAATTTCTTCATGTTTGTTCACCTCTTTAAAACGTTCGTTTGCTATAATTATAATATAACTAAACAGTTCGTTTGTCAAGAGATTTATTACGAACATTTTATTAAAATTTTTATTTTAAGCATATTTTGTGTTCGTTTTATAAAACATCCGATTTTTACATTGGAAAAGACTTTACACAAGCCGTTGCATTATATATAATGCTTTTAAAACATTTTCCGGACCGGAAACCGATACAGGTTCATCCGTTGTCCGGGGTTGTAAACGACTTCAGATTTGGAAGGAGGAGGTAATACCATGTTTACGTTCCGTTTACCCGCAAAACAGTTTATTGCAGCCTTTGATATTGATGCACAGAAAACCTTTACCCCGGTCTGCCCCGACGAACTGCCGGTAGCTGAGGGAGACAAGATTGTACCGGAATTGAATGCCCAGGCAGAATTTGCCGCGCTGCGTGTCGCCTCCCGGGACGCCCATTCCCCTTACGCAAAGTGGATTGCCACGCCGGAACATCCGTGTCTTTCTCCTATTAAGGGATATCCCGATCTGGATCTGTACTGGACGAAGCATGCCATCGTGGGTACAACCGGGTTCGATTTCATCGACGGACTTGACCCGGAAGCGTATGCTTTTCAGAGTTTAAAAGGCATTGAGCCGGACAAACATCCCTACGGCGCCTGCTACCACGACCTTGCCAACAAACGCAGCACCGGCGTCATCGAATTTTTGCGGCAGCACGGCATCACCACCGTCATCTGCGGCGGCCTGGCCACAGACTATTGTGTGCTGAACACGGTCCTGCAGTTAAAGGATGCCGGCTTCACCGTCATTTTAAATAAAGCCGCCTGCCGCGGTATCGCCCCCGACACCACCAAAGCCGCATTGGAAAAAATGAAAGCTGCCGGCGTCATCCTGGTGGAAAACGCGGCAGCGTTGCAAAAGTTACGTTAAGGCAAGTCAAGGAAACACTGATTACGCAGCGTCTCCTAAAATCTTTTTATTCTTCATAGCCATACTGGTTATTCAGCATCGCAATGCCGCTCCCGGTTTTAAACACACGGGAGCGCATTTTTTTTATTGCTTCTTCCGGCATATTTTTTTCAAAGGAGTTCACCAGAAAATCAGCTTCCAGCAAAATCTGCCAGTCCGGCCCGTCCACCCCTTCATAGGTATGATGATGGGCAATCAGGAAGCACACCCTGTCAATCAGTTCCGGCGCATACCCGCCGACCTCTTCCAGCAATGCCCGCGCGTAAGCAGGTCCTTCCTGTTCCTGCAGCTTTCCATTGCTGAAACCGTATTTTTTCTCCGCCGGATGAATGCCAATGTCATGCAGAATAGCAGCAATTTCCAGAATCTCCTGCTGTTCCGGGGACAGGTTTTCCATTTTCCCGATCACGGCGGAAAACATATACACTTTCAGAAAATGCTGGATACGGCGTGCATCGCCTTTGTCAAACAAAATCATCCTGCGTACTACTTCAGCATGTTCCATCTGCTTCCGTCTCCTCATCACATTCCTTTTAACGTTTCGATCATATACAGAGCCTTGGGCAGATATTCATACTGCTTGCTTTCCGGGAAAACGATGGCAGTGCGGTAGGTTTTGCCCGCCCGTTGCCCCGCGCTGTCCACGATCAGGCAATGTTCTCCGCCAATATAGCGGCGGATATACTGTATTTTTACATCATCCCCCTGGATATTTTTCCTTGTTTCCGTAAACACAGGAACGGCTTTTCCGTAACCCGGGAACGTATCCTGATTTTTATAGTAATAGGTATCTGCCGGATCGTCTGCCGTTACCGCCATAAATTCTTTTTGTGAGATATTTCGGAGCAGCATTGGGCCAAACGCAGGAAGTTTCTGCAACGGGTCATACGGCATGGAAGCAGGCAGCGCTACCACATAATGCCCTCTGCTGTTGGTGAACCAGCGGAAATCTCCCGCAGCCAGCGGACGGAACGGTGAGGGCGCAGGCACAGGCACCTGTACCGTAATTGTCTTATATTTCGCTCTGGCAGACGCCGTGCCGCTGTGCACCGGATAACTGCCTTCCCCGGCATTCCGGTTCCCCTGACCCTGCAACTGTTGTTGCGCTTCCGCCCCGTAGGATGAAAGCCCGTTTAACTGATCTTCCGGAGCACGCGTACCAAAGGTCCCGTCAGGATTTTCCAAAAAGGTTTCTGACACGTCCTGCATTGTGTCCGGCGGAAAAAATAATTTTGGAATCTTAACGTCCATGGTTCCCGGGCGGTATCCGGATCCCACAAACGCGCCGGATACCAGGCGGAAATCCGGCCGAATCTGGGTATGCTGCCGGATCATCCGTTCCCGGAGTTCTGCTTCTGTATACCCCATAGTATTTGAAGGCCTTATTGTCGTTCCGGTACTCCTTCCAGGCTGCACCCTTCTTCCGGGCGCCGGTTTCATCGATGTTTGTTCCCGGGATATCCTTCCCCCGGTATCGCCGGCCTGTTTCCCTCTGCCGGTCTGCGGCCGGACCACCCGGATTTTAACCGTTTCGTGTCTGCTTCCGATCGGAGCATTCCCTACAATAGTGGAATCTGATTGCGGATGGGTCGGCAGCGCCGCCTCGCCCTGCAACGGATATACGGCAATGCCGGCAAGCCAAAGACTTGCCGCAAGTACCCGTATCATCCTGTTTTGATTAACATTCCTTTTCATGAGTAACTATTCCTTTTGTTGTTCTTTTACATTTCTTTTGTTGCCGGTTTTCCGGAGTTGCCAGATCTGCGTTTCCAAATAAACCGCAACAACAGAAAAATACCTGAATAAAAACTATCCTTGCTTTCTTACCGTATCGTACCGCCGCCGACCACCACGTCATCCTGGTAGAACACCACAGCCTGACCCGGTGTCAGCGCCCGCTGTGGTTCATCAAACGTTACTTTGATGTTTCCGTCGTCCAACGGTTCAATCACAGCCGGCACATCTTTGGCCCGATAACGGGGCTTGGCCGTGACACGCACCGGTCCTTTCAGTTTCGGAACGGAAATCAGATTGCAGCGCTCCGCAATCAATGTGTCAGAGAACAGCGCCTCCTGCGGTCCCAGGTACACAATGTTCTTTTCCACATCTTTCCGGACCACATAGAGCGGATACTGATAGGCAATCCCCAGTCCTTTCCGCTGCCCGATGGTGTAATGCAGCTGCCCTTTGTGGGTGCCCAGCACCGTACCGTCCAGATGGATAAACCTTCCCGGTTGCGGCTTACGCCTTGTCATATTCTCAATCACCCGGGCGTAATCCCCGTCCGGCACAAAGCAGATATCCTGGCTGTCCGGCTTTCGGGCATTGGCCAGCCCTTCCGTTTCCGCTTTTTCCCGGATGGCCGTCTTCTGCAGATGCCCCAGCGGAAACAGGATACGGGCCAGCTGTGATTGCGTCAGGGTGTACAGCATATAGCTCTGGTCCTTTTGCCTGTCATCTCCCCGCAGCAGCAGCCAGCGTCCGGTTTCTTCATTAAATTTTACATTAGCGTAGTGGCCCGTGGCAATGTAGTCGCATCCCAGCTCTTCCGCTTTCGGAAACAGCTGCCCCAGCTTCACATTCTTGTTGCAGTCCACACAGGGATTGGGCGTCCGCCCGCTTTCATACTCCGCAATGAAGTGGTCTATGACAAACTGACGGAAGTACGGACAGAAGTCAAACACGTAATGGGGAAACCCCATCTTTTCCGCAACCTGCTTCGCGTCCCGCACGTTAGCAAAACTGCTGTCTGTTTCCCCTGTCAGCCCGATGTCTTTGTTTTCAAACATCTTCAGGGTGACGCCGACCACATCATAACCCGCTTCCTGCAGCAGCAGTGCCGCCGTACTGCTGTCCACGCCGCCGCTCATGGCCATTAAAACTTTTTGCTTCATTTTAAAACCTTTTTATGCTCTTCTGCGTGACAGGATTCCGCAAAACTGTTCACGTTTGCTATTCCATGGATTTATGCGCCTGTGGCTTCGAAACTCGGGCTGCGCCCTCAAACAGTCTCGCCACTGCGGCGCATTTCATCTCATGGAATCACGCAACCGCTCTCAATGTTTTGCTTGAATCCTGCCACGCATATAAATCTATAAAACTTTATGCTCCAAATGCAGCGCACTCTGCGTTAATCTTTGCTTCATCTACGCGCATGGCCTCAATGGTTTTTGTAATCAAGTCTTCCAGCGTCCAGCCCAGCATGTCCGCGCCCTGCTGGATAACCTCCCGGTGACAGCCTGCCGCAAATCTGTGATCTTTGAATTTTTTCTTCACGGATTTCATTTCCATGTCCTGCACGCTTTTAGACGGACGCACCAAAGCACAGGCGCCGATGAGTCCCGTCAGTTCGTCACAGGCAAACAGAACTTTTTCCATTTCGTGTTCCGGTTTGATGTCTACCGTAATCCCGTAACCATGGCTGGCCGTTGCATGGATCAGCCGTTCATCCAGCCCCCGTTCCCGCATGATCTCCTGGGATTTTTTGCAGTGCTGGTCCGGATACTGTTCAAAATCCAAATCGTGGAGCAAACCCACCAGGCCCCAGAAATCTTCTTCTTCCGCATATCCCAACGTGCGGGCAAAATGGCGCATGGCCCCTTCCACCGTCAGGGCATGGCGCAGGTGGAACGGGTCTTTATTAAATTCAGTTAATAGTTTCCAGGCTTCTTCTCTTGTAAGCATAAGGCATCCTTCTTTCATTATTAATCAAAATATTTCAATAACGCTTTCCTGAAATTTCGCAAACCATTGATAACTGCAAACGATTTCCTCAAATCACATAATCGGCGCCGGCTTTTTCATGATACCGTTTCACCAGATCCGCCAGAGTGATGTGATCTACCACCTGATTCACTGCCTCTTCAATTTGCTGCCAGACCTCCAGGGTCACGCAGGTCCGCTCCATTTCGCAGACACCGCTTCCGGCTTCCAGACAGGATACCGGCGCCAGACTGCCTTCCGTAGTCCGGAGAATGTCCCCTACGGTATATTCTTCCGGTGGTTTCGTCAGCTGGTACCCGCCCTGGGCGCCCCGGGCACTGCGCACCAAGCCCGCCCGGCTCAGCTGGGTAATGATCTGTTCCAGATATTTGTCGGAAATATTCTGCCGCTGGGACACTGCCTTCAGCGGAATATATCCGCATTCGTAATGTACTGCCAGGTCCAGCATCAGCCGCGTGGCGTACCGCCCTTTTGTCGAAATCCGCATACTGCAATCACCTCTTTCGGAAAACTTCAGGAACACCGATGCAGCAGTGTCTCCCTAAAACTGCAACGGCTCCATAGGGAAAGGGAAAGTTAAACCTTTCACGCAATATCATTGTATTCTTACTGTAATATATGCCTATATTCTACTATGAATTAAGTGATATCGCAAGTTGTTTTTCAGAAAACAAAAACTCCTTTTCGGCCCGCAATCCGCAACTGCAAACCGAAAAGGAATGTAGATTCATGGTATTTACTTTTTCTCTACGTTCTTCTCTTTATCATAGGAAACGCGACGACACGTAACCGATTCCGGGAAAAAACGAAACGGACCTACTCCGCCGTATAGGTTTCTTTGTCTACCTGCTTCTCGCTGCAGGCCAGCATCATCGTAGAAGCGACGTCTGAGGTTACATTGCCCACGGTGCGGAACATTCCCACCGGGCTATCTATGGGAAGAAAGAGGGCGACAGCCGCTGTCGGTATCCCCACCGCCTCAAACACCGTGCTCAGCCCGATGATAGCGCTGCCGGGGCAGCCGGCCATGGTCACCGAGACCAGGAACGTGGATACGGTCAGCGTCACGAGGGTATTCAGATTCAGTCCCACGCCTAACGAACGCGCCATCAGAACCGCTATCATCGCAGTATAAAAGCTGCTGCCGTTCATATTAAACTGCAGTCCCACCGGTATGGAGAACATGGCCAGCCGTGAGTCAACGCCCAGTTTTTCCGCGCAAAGCTTCAGAGTCATCGGGATACAGGCGTTGGAACTGTTCAGGGAAAACGGAATCGGCGCAAAGGTCAGGGCCTTTTTCAGGAACGGAACCGGTGAAATTTTTCCCGCCAGGGTTACAAACAGGCCGGACGCAAGGACAATCAGCGCCATCCCTACCGCATTCGCCGCCAGCACAATACCCAGGGACAGCAGCGCGTCTGTTCCGGTAGTCAGCATGAGCTGCACCATGGAGCAAAACACCACGAGAGGAATAAATTTCACCACGACGTTCATGACGTCCATGAAGAAGAAGTTAAAGAATTCAATCAGCTCTTTCACTACGTTGGCCCGTTCCCCTGCCCGGTTGACAATGATACCGAAAAAGCAGGCCAAGAACAGCATCTGAAGCACATTTCCGGTAGCAAAAGGCTGAATCAGGTTGGCAGGAATGATGCCCGTAATCATATCCAGCAGGGATAAGCCCGGCTTAACATCCATATCCTGTTGGGGGACAGCTGCCGCCAGCCCGGACAGGCCATCGGAAAAGAAAATCAGTCCAAACACAACCCCCAATACCGTACAGACAAACAGCTTCACCAGGGACAACATGATCAGTTTCCCGCCTATGCGTCCTACATCGGTGGCGTTGGACATGTGGGTGATACCGGCGATGACCGAGATGAAAATCATAGGACCGATAGTCATGGAAAGCGCATTCATAAACATCCGCAGCGCAGATCCGGCCAGCGTGACATTGATCTGTTCCAGCGCATCCGCGCTTACGGTTTCTTTTAACAGAAGTCCGCAGACAATCCCCAGTACAATCCCGATAACCGTATTGCGGAAATCCTTGGATGCGGATTTGTGGATCCGTATGGAAACAAGATTCTTTCCGTTCTTCCTGGAATACCCCACCTCTTCCCGGTGCGCTTTCAGTATGGCAAGACCGTAGGCATCTTCCTTCCCTTCGTTTACCTCGGTCATTTCCACCAGGGGATTATACTGCTCCCCAAGGGATTCCAGACGCATACTGATATCGCCAAAACGGCGGTGCAACGTAACCGTTACCGAAAAATCCGCCGGATCCCCGGCCCCTTTGGACAGACGGAGGAATGTTTCTTCCAGCAATAGTTGAGCCGTAAGGATTTCCTTTTGGGAAATTTTGGCTCTGGACAATTCCTGTTCCAGCCATCCCATGGTTTCTGTAAAGGTGCTATTGCTCAATACCACAATGTTTAAGCCTCCTGTTATCACGCTGCTTTTGTCGTTAAACAGCAAGACGTACCGTGACCTTACCGATTATGTCCCGTTATTCATCCGGGAAATTACTTACGGCTTTTCTTCTCCGCCTTTCTGGCTTCTTTGGCATCCTGAGCCCGTTTTTCCTTCACCTTGGCCCACAGGTCGATGACTGTCTTCATCCATTCAATCATGGCCAGCTTGCCGAACTGGTGCCAGGTTTCACACTCCGTGTTCTTCGCAATAAATGCATTCCATTTTTCCTGATTTACTTTTTCGATTTCCAGCGGGTTCGTCAGGCCGAAGTCACTTTTGAACAGCATATCATCCATGGAAGTGAATTTGCTGTTCTCTTTCATAAATTTTTCATTAAACAGTTCCTGAAAGGTCATCTGCTGCATCAGACGGCCCAGTTCCGGGTCCGCTTTGTACATGTCCATATATTTTTTAAACTCAAACTCTATTTTTTTTGCGTCAACCATGTCGTCCTCCTAAATTTAAAACGTCTGCATTATTGTAACACATTTTTTCCTGTTTTTCTATAATTGTGTTTCATGCAAGTCCGTTTTGGCAAAAAGTTATTCTTTTTACAGGAAATGCTATCATTGTTTCTCATACTTAAGGAAACGCTGATTAAAAAAGCCACAAAAAAAACTTATTTAAGTCACGGTTTTGCCGCACCCTGCTGTTATGATACAGCTAACAAAAATATCCGGTGGGAGATGCCGGATACAACCAAATGAAGAGCTGATGCCGGTGGATAAAGAGCAGACAAGCCTGACATCAGTTCATTCCGGAAATAAGTACGGCAAAAGCCGAAACGGAGGATTATCATGATGATGCACAAAAAATTACAAAAAATATTGGCAATCGCACTGATGACAAGTTTCTTCAGTACCTCTTTCATAATGGGAGTTTCCGAAGCGGCGCCGGCCCGTCATGCCGGCGGACAGCGTCCCCCGCAGACACAGCAGGTCCGCCCGGTACATAAAAGCAGTTCCGGCCATCAGGCAAGACCGGCCATGCATCGAAGCAATCCCGGACATCAGGGCCCGGCGGTTCACAAGAACATTCCCAAACAGCAGGGTTCTGGCATGCACCGGAGCACACAGCATCACAAAGCACAGCCCATGATGCACAAGAGTGGCCCCGCCCATCATGGTCCGGCAGTTCATAAGAACATTCCCAAACAGCAGGGTTCCGGTATGCACAGGAACACGCCCCATCACAAGGCACAGCCTATGATGCACAAAAGCGGTCCCGCTCATCACGGACCAGCTGTACACAAAGGCGGCCCTGTCCATCACGGCCCTGCAATCCATAAAGCACCCCATCATAAAGGCCAGCCTATGATGCACAGAGGCGGTACCATCCACCACCGCGGTCCTGTTGTAGTGCAGCGGCATCATCCGGCGCCGCCACCACCGCCCCACCATCACCATAACGACCATCGCAGCATGCACAGCGGCGACTGGATCGGTGCATTACTCGTAGGCGGAATCATCGGCGCCATCATCGCCAACAACAGCCATCATAAGGCTGATACTGTGGAATATGTGTACGCAGATTGAATTAAGAAGGCGCTGATAAACAGCACACGTCGCCTATAAATTATGCTACGGAAACCAGAACTAACGAGTAGCGTACAGATTCACCAAATAACTTTACAGACACCTCCCTGCGTAAATACATGACACCTCTCTTAAAAAGGGACTGGTAACAGGATCAATTCCTGTCCAGTCCCTTTTGCTTTATTTGTCTTCCTCTAACTAAAGTCAATTTTCTAATAAGTCTTCCATTGTACATCCAAGTACCTTGGCAATATTATATAAAGCGATAAGGTACAATAAGTTGCGCAAAATTAAATAGACATGGTGTAAATCCTTTTGTAGAATTAAGTTACCACACCAAATCAACAAGGAGGATTTACCCATGTCCAACAATATTATACAGTTGAATCAAGAATTAATCCACAATGAATTAAAGGATTTGGTAAAAAACAGTGTCGAAGAAACACTGAATGCTTTACTGGATCACGAAGCGGAGAATCTCGTTAATGCACAGAAATACGAGCGTTCCGCAAACCGTCAGGGCTACCGGGCCGGTCATTACAACCGTAAGCTGCAGACCACTGCCGGTAATGTAGACTTAAAAGTTCCTAAGCTAAAAGGGCTTTCCTTCGAGACAGCGATTATCGAACGCTATCGCCGCAGGGAAACCTCTGTGGAAGAAGCACTCATCGAAATGTATCTGGCCGGAGTATCCGTCCGTCGTGTGGAGGATATCACCGAAGCCCTGTGGGGCACAAAGGTATCGCCGGGCACAATCAGCAACTTAAATAAAAAGGCTTATACACACATCGAAGCCTGGCGTACACGTCCCCTCACCGGGGCCTATCCCTATGTCTATGTAGATGGCATTTACTTAAAACGCAGTTGGGGTGGCGAGATCCAGAACGTATCTGTACTGGTTGCCATCGGTGTAAACGAAGAAGGATCACGAGAAATTCTTGGTGCAGCAGAAGGCCTCAAGGAAGACAGGCAAAGCTGGAAGAACTTCTTTATCTGGCTCAAAAGCCGTGGCCTGCAGGGCGTTCGTCTTATTATCGGAGATAAGAACCTGGGTATGTTGGAATCTATACCCGAAGTCTTCCCGGATGCCGCATATCAGCGTTGTACTGTACACTTCTACCGAAATATCTTCTCGGTAACACCCCGGAAGAAGATGCGTGTCGTGAGCTTAATGCTTAAAGCAATCCATGCCCAGGAAAGCAAAGCGGCAGCACGGGAGAAAGCCAGACAGGTAGCCGATAAACTTCGTGAGATGAAATTGTCTGCGGCTGCCAGAAAAGTTGAAGAAGGCATAGAGGAAACTCTGACCTATATGAACTTTCCTACAGAGCATTGGCGTAAGATCCGTACCAACAATGCTATGGAGCGGGTCAACCGGGAGATTAAACGACGGACGAAGGCCATAGGCGCATTTCCCGATGGAGCAAGCGCCTTGATGCTAGTCTATGCCAGACTTCGTTATGTGGCAAACAGCCGCTGGGGGTGCAAGAATTATATGAATATGGATCATCTGAACGAAATCGCAGATGAATCATATGAGTATATAGATTGAATTCAACCACTACAAGGGGATTTTAAAATTTGCGCAAAACTATTGACACTATCTCTTCTTCTATAACTGTCTTTAGCCTATTATGCTAATTTCTCTTTACCCCCTTAATTTAACCTCTTCACATCAAAATTAAAATACGTATGCGGGTAAGGCTCATTGTTTAATGTAAAATGCCACCATTCCGTATCAATACCACGAAAACCATGCTTAAGCATAATTGTACGCAATAATTGCCTGTTTTGCTTCTGTTGCTCTGTAAGATCTGGAAAATCCGTATGGGAACGGTAACCAAAATAGTCAAACGTACCGCCCATGTCCACATCACACTGATTGCGCAAATCATACAGTGTCAGGTCCACCGTGCTTCCCCGGCTGTGCCCGGAACGGGACGCAATGTAACCATGGGCAAACAGATTTGCTTTCCGTTCTTCCGGATAGAAGTAGCTTTGCATACGAACATCGTTCAGGTCCCTTGCCCACTCCACAAAATGATCCACGGCCATTTGCGGTCTGTATGCATCAAAAACTTTAATCGTGTAACCCATGGGCAACAGTTCTTTGTTGACCTCCTGCAATGCATTTGCCGTCTCGCGCGTTACAAGGGCTACCGGTTCTTCGTAACCTCGCACCCTGTCTCCGATAAAATTATACAGTGTGTAATAGCGCACTTCCATAATTGCATCCGGCACCACATCCGTCAGCACAACAAAACCGGAAGAGTCTGTTGCAGAAATTTGCGCAAAACAAGATGTAACCGCAATCCACTGAAAAAGAAAAAAAGTCAAGAGCAAACTGCTTTTTAATTTTTGAAAAAACTTTTTCAATAAAGGACTCCTTTGGATAAACGTTAGCAACCTATGACAAAGTATTGCACCAGATTGAGAAATAATGTAATTATTTTTTGCTTGCTCTTTTCTTAAGCCAAGAGAAAGTTTTGTCTACAATAAATTTTTGTACGATTCCTTTACCAAAACACATTTGTAGCAACGCCTGCATAGCACCGTCCTCCTTTTTAACACCATCTTCTAACCACTGTAAGCTTCGTTCCGGATATTTTGCATACATAACTTTAAATTCATTTGCAGCTTGTGTGATTTTCCCCTCTTTTAAAAGAGAAATAATAGCACTTGGATCAAAAGTATCAGCCAATACCAACTTTTCTCCGCACATATCACAGAACTTATCATCAACCCTAACTTCGTTGCCACAAGCTTGGCAGTTTCTACCCATCATGCGCCTCCTCAAAAAGTCGTTTTTCATTAATACGACATTTTGGTCAATTTACCTTAAGTGTTTTTCTTAATCTCAATCCTTTTAAATTATTGGAATGGATAAATACAAATCCTTGCATTTCGGTCTACCATCCTCAAAATTTTTATCATATTCTCTTCGGCAACAGCCACACACCCCATCGTATAGGGATAGTTACCAAAGCAATGGAGGAAAATAGCAGAGCCTTTTCCATACACATTTTCTTTGTTGTAATCAAAAAACAGTGCATAATTATACTGCGGAATATAACTGAGCAGGTGCTCACTGTTGCCGGAGCAGGTGTGCTTTATTTTGCTCACGTCAACAAACTGGTTATAATACTCTCTGTCACCGCAAAGGTACATGGTATTGGTCAATTTAGTGTAAGGAACCAACGAACCCGGATCATCTTTTGCACCGAAAGCCATCAACATGCCAAAATCACCGGTAGGTGTGCGAACATCCCCCTCACGTTGTTTGTCTATTCCGTTTTTACCTAAATACGCTTTACATTGCAATACTTCTTTCCATATTCCACTTTCACTTTTTATAAGCAAAAATAGCTTGGCCACACTGAATTCCGATGCAGATTGTTCTACCAAAATAATTTGCTTAACTTCAGATTTATTTTGATACTGCATTAAATATTTTTTGCCGTTGCGGTAGTCATACTCCTGCATTTTAACTTGCAAGGTATCTCTCGTTTCTTCCGTTTTTTTATTATCATCTTTTTTCAAACTGTCAACATCAGTTTTACTATTTACAGCACTCATGCTAACTTTACCTTGTTCTAACGCCCTATCGGTTTTTACAGGAGCATTACTGATTGTTGGCTTCATTTGTACATTTTTGGCATTTATATTTCCACAACCAAATTCAGCCATAATAACAACTGTAATCAATATGATTTTAAAAAAACAATAAATTTTTCCACTCATCATTTTTAACTCAAAAGATCACTTTCAAAAACTTCACCATGCAACGCTAAAAACAATAGGGGTAATAACTCTGTATTACCCCTGCCATCAGTTAAAAGAAATTAACTTCTGCAATACAGGTATCTTCATATTTGTTTCCTGGGGCAACCCGTTCTACCACAAGCTTCACCTTATTTACAGTAATTGGTTGTTTAAAATTAACCCTCTGTCCGCCAAAAGTGTCCCTCAAATTATACACTTCAGAAGAACCGTCGGAACCAATCACACGCAAAGCGATAGGCCGTGCATTTTGATAGAAAAGATTCTGAGATTTCTGGTGCCCAATCCAAATGTTCATACCATTGACTTTATAATTACCATTAAAATGAATTTCAATATTTTCGCCAATGCCTAAACCTTTCACGCCTTCTGACCAGCAGGTACTTGTATTACCATCAACAGTCAGCTTGGCAGAGTGAACATAATTCCCTTCCTGATCTGCCGAAGAATGGTAAGCGCCAACAACGCTAATCGGTTCGGCTACATTTCCTGTATTAGTATTTTGTTGCGTTTTCATTGCATTTTGTACAGGTGCACCTGGTTTTACCGGCACTACACTATTATTATTATTATTTTTTGTATTTACCATCTGTCCTTGCGCCATCCCCGGCTGTTGTTGTCTTATATTGCTTCGAGGTGGCTCAAAGATTGAACTAACAAATCTAAATAAAATCATCAGCACAACCATGGCGCCAAAAACATTGATGAACATGTCGCCTACGCCTGCTTTTTCTCTGGAAAGGCGTACCAGAGATTTATCTTTAATACTGTTTTGATTTGCTGCTTCATATGCATTCTTGGAAGTTTCATACGCATTCTTTGATGCATTCATCATCTTCATGCCAACAGACTTTGCCGAAGATAGTAAGGTTCCTGAAGCAGTTTCCTGTTCCGATAAAAGGGCAGTATCTTTTTTATTGCCAACCGAATCAGTGCCGGATGCGATTACTTTTTTATCATCCTCTTTCAACGGTTCCGCCACTTTTCCCTTCTGTTCCGCACTATCATGTTGCGTAATTTGCTGCTTATTCGAAGTTAATGGTGTTGCCTGTTTAACTTCCATTGTTGCCAACAACTGCTTAGCATTTTCCAAACCTGCATCCGCAGCCTGCATAAGATACTTTTTACCTGCTTCTATATCCTTAGGCACACCAGCAGCACCTTTAATATGCAAGGATCCTAAATAAAACTTCGCTTCCGGATCATTTTCTTGTTCTGCTAAATTCTTCAACAGTGCTACAGCTTCACCAAACTTCTTTTCTGCAAATAATTTTTTTACTTCATTAATTCCTGTGTTCATTTTCCATCCCCCTGTTCAAATATCATTAGTATATTTGCTATTGACTTCAGCCGTTGATGCAGTTGTTTCGTCAAAAGATCCACCTAATAACTCATTGACCGTATTATCCAAAAAATTATTTTGCGCAAAAGAATCATTTTCAGAAACAGTTAACGCGGATTCAGATTCATTTTGTGTCGCAATCGATACTTCTTCGATTTCTTCAGTATTGTTTGCAATGAGAGGCTGTGTTAAATTCTCGTTTTTTTCACTCACACCACCCATCAAATCACTTACAACATTATCAAGAAAGTCATTCTGTGCAACATCTTCAATTGCCTTATTAAATTTTCGCCCACATTCTCTACAAAATCTGGCTATACTACGATTGTCAGTACCACAAAACGGACAAATTAATGTGAGTATGTTTTCATTAACAGTATTTTCAGCAACATTTGCTGTTACTGCCTGTATTCCAGTTTCTATCGTTTTTTCACTCGGCAAATCAGCAGTCTTAACCGTAATATCAGGAACTGCCTGAGTAGAAGTTTCTTCTACTTCGTTATTTGATCCACCCAGCAAATCTCCTACTACATTTTCAAGAAAACTGTTTTGTGTCAGGCTTTCATCTGAATTGGCTAACTCCTGTCCACATTCTCCACAAAATCCGGCTTCACTTTCGTTAGCAGCACCACAAAACGGACAAGTTAATGTTAGTACATCTTCATTAGCCGATTCATTATTAGCAACATTACCGCCCTCAGATACATTTGCGTTTTGTAAAGTAGTATCCGATTCTTCACCAAGAGTGTTCTTCATCACTTCAGAAGAACTTTCCATCACCTCGGCTTCTGTTTTTAATTCTGTTAGTTTCTCGCCACATTCACTACAAAATACGGAGTCCAAAGTATTTTGGGTTCCACAAATTGGACAGACATTACTGTGTTCATCAACCAAATTTGAATCTCCGCTTAATAACGAATTCAAAGTATCCTCAAGTAAGCTATTCACGCTAATCTCCTTCGCTTTTAAAAGTCTCTTCTTATGAATGTATTTTTAAAATATAGTCTGTGTCAAAATTTTGATTACCAAAATTGGCATACGACATGTTGGTTATTCAATCACACTGAACCATATGATATTTTATAGAAAAGTATGAAACCTCAATTTTGACACTTTATCCAAATTTATCAATAAAGTTTATAATATACTCCAAGCCATTCACGATTGTATTCGCATCCATGCCCATTTGATCTAAAGCTTCACCAGTTTTAATGTAATACTGAACAGCTGCTAAATCAAAAATCGCCGCTGCTTTTATTGTAGCACCTTCAAGAATTATGCCAGGTACCTTTTTAAATGTTTTACTAAATTCTTCCACTTCCTCCTTATATTTCTCCTTGTCACCTTCTTTAATAGCTTCAACTAAATTAGAGAATTTGTCTGTTGTTGATATTAATAAATTAACTCCATCACTATCCAATTTTTCTAGTGTTTCTCTTATTTTTGGCAAATCATCATTTATATGCTTCCGCAAATTTCCGGCTTCTTCTATATTTCTATAATCTGGAATGGATTCGTGAATATCATAAACAACTGTATTTATAGTACTACTTAATTTTTCAAATTTCTCAAGTGAGTAATTAACAGAGTCTTCCAACTTACGATTATCTATAAGCGCTCCATCTTCATTTTTGATTTTTTCCATTGCTGGATTAAATCTCGCACTAGATAACCTCTTAATTCGTTCATTTGTTTCCTTTGCACTTTCTAACGCTTTATAAATATTAGGTAAATTATCTTTTAAATTATTAACTATCTTTTCACGGTATGCATTTGTTAAATCTTCAGAACAAAGAAACTTTACAGTATCTCTTACTAATTTGCACCCCGCTTGCAATTTATCTTTAATTGGTTGTAATTTCGAAAGCAAATTTTTTTCATCTTTGATATTGAGTTTTTTTATTCCTTCATTAGCATTTTCTATTAAAATATTAGCTTTATAAAGATTGTCTTTAAGAAACTCTGTGTTTTTCGAAATATCTTTATATGCGTTATTCTTTTCTTCGTCTTGTTTTTGTTTAATTTCTCTTACAGAATATTCTGTTTCAGTTGCTAACTTGCCAACACCCTTCTCATCGTCAATCTTTTCTTGTACAGGCCGATTCCATACATCACCGTCTGAAATTTTACGATAAATATTGTGTGCATTTTCTGTTTTAGTTAGTATCGATTTTGCAGAATTATAAAAATCTGATATTTTATTATAGCATCTTCCGAACAACGTATCGTTACGTTGTTCACGTTCAAGTTTCCATTTCTTATAATCATCAGCCATTAGCTCTGTCGCACTTGCGCCTGTCTTTTTGGCCTCCTGTTCGAAATGTTTACTCATATCAGCTTTTTCTTTGTCGCTTAAAGCTGACTCCCATGCGAAATGAAAAACTTCATGATACATAGTGCCTTTACTACTGTCTAGTGATAATACTATCAGTGTATAGCCGTCAAGTTTTTGCTTGTAGCCTTCCACTAGAACATTACGGCCCAGTGCTATACCATGCTTGGTCTTTTCCCTATCTGTTTCTGATTTATCAGATATAATAATTTGATCCCTAATGCTTACCCTTAATTGCGAGCCGTTCGGCATAGTAAAGGCAATATAGTCACCTTTAATATGCACATCTCTAACACCAGGCAAAGCTTTCAATATCTCCTGTTTCACATCTTCTAATGCTCGACGCATTTCTGGATTTTTATCTGCTATTTCACGGATAGAGTATTCTCGTTCATTTTCCGCTTGTACTTCCGTACGCGGCTCCAATCCTCCGGCGGCATCCCGTACCTCCTGCCCCGGCTTCCCTTTGGACGGCACATCACTGTTTGACTTCTGGTTCTTCATCTCATAAAAGATGTCTACCGGGTCTTCTTTCCTGTCATATTCTTGCTTCAGGGCT
>ONAV01000075.1 GCA_900315925.1 uncultured Selenomonadales bacterium
GCTGGAACATTTTTATGATGTTCTTGCGCTGGGAAAGGCAGACGCGGTGCTGGCGGCTTCCGTATTCCATTACAAAACGTTTACGATCCGGCAGGTGAAGCAGTACCTGCGGGATAAAGGAGTAGAGGTGAGACTGTAATGAAAATTGATTTTTCCAATCTGAAATTTGATGACAAGGGATTGATTCCTGCCATCGTGCAGGATGTGTACAGTGATGAAGTGCTGATGCTGGCCTATATGAACGGCGAGAGTCTGGCGAAGACGGTGGAAACCGGCTATACCTGGTTCTGGAGCCGCAGCCGCCAGGAATTGTGGAACAAGGGCGCTACCAGCGGCCATATGCAAAAAGTGGAATCCATCACCTATGACTGCGACGGGGATGCGCTGCTGGTGAAGGTAGACCAGACTGGCGCGGCCTGTCATACGGGACATCGCTCCTGTTTCTTCAATCCCCTGTGGAATGAAGGGGAAGGCAAGAATTTGCCTGTTCCGGAACCGGACAATGAAAGCATCTACGGCGTACTGGCCGAACTGTACCGGGTCATCCTGTACAAACGGGAACACGGCGGCGAAAAGAGTTATACCAGGTACCTGTTCATGAAAGGGCAGGACAAGATTTTAAAGAAAGTGGGCGAAGAGTCGGCGGAGACTATCATCGCTTCCAAGAACAACAGCCGCCAGGAAGTAATTTACGAAATGAGCGACCTGTGGTATCACTGCATGGTATTGCTGGCGTACCACGGCATTACTCCGGCAGAACTGCTGCATGAATTGTCCGGCAGAAGGTCAAAGGAAAACAACAGTAAATATTGAGATTAAACCGAACTGGACCGAACAGCTAAAATATGCCCGGTGAAACGAGGGCTGCATCCGACAATTTTATAAACAGAAATGTCTGCATCGTAAGGTGCAGACGTTTTTTATGGTATAATAATATATTAAATTAAGTGTTAGCAATGTTAGGGAGGCATTTATGGATAAACCTGTTCTTATTATCGGCCACCAGCATCCGGATACAGACTCGGTCTGCTCGGCTATTGCCTATGCCTATCTGAAAAAGCAGCAGGGCTGGAATGCGGAACCGGCCCGGGCGGGCAAGCTGAATCCGGAAACGGAGTTCGTGTTGGATTATTTTAAGATTCCGGCGCCCCGGCTGATTAATTATTTCTATCCTTCCCTGGAAGATATCAGGCTTCTGCAGGCGCCGGCCGTGGGCATGCAGGCTACGCTGCGGGAAGCAGGCAAGCTGTTTGTGGAAAATCCCCGGCTGAAGTCCGTGCCGGTGCTGGACACAGAGGGAAATGTGGCCGGCATCATCACGGTAGGCGATTTGGCCAAACGTTATTACGAAGAGGAATCCATCAAGGAACTGGAGGATGGTTCCGTCAGCTATGCCAATATTGTCAGCACGCTGGAAGGCAGGCTGCTTTGCGGGGATATCGGGAAAACCTTTTCCGGCAAGATCAAGCTGGGCGCGTCTCAGGCGGCGACTATTCTGGCGGATGTGGCGCCTGGGGATATGATCATCCTGGGGGACCGGGAAGATGTGCAGAAGGAACTGTTGGGAATCGGCGGCGTCTGTCTGGTGTTGACCAGGAATACCGATGTTTCGGAGGAAATTATCCGGCTGGCGGAAGCAAAGGATGACGTGATTCTCGTTACGCCCTTTGACAGTTACCGAACGGCGCGGCTGATCAACCAGAGCATTCCTGCGAAGCTGATTATGACGTCCCCGGTGGTCTGCTTCAATGAAACGGACCTGTTGGCGGATGTAAAGGAAAAAATCCTTTCGGCCAAATATGTAACCTATCCTGTGCTGCGAAAGGGAAAATATATCGGAATCATCGATCGGGGCATGATGCTGGAGCCGGAACGGCAGCAGGTCATCCTGGTAGATCACAACGAGCGGAGCCAGGCGGTGGAAGGCATTGAAGAAACGCAGATCCTGGAGATCATTGACCATCACCGTCTGGGTGGCCTTACTACCGGCGCGCCGATTTACATCCGGCAGGAACCGGTAGGTTCCACGGCTACGATCATCGCCAACATGATGTGGAACCATGACATAGGCATGCCGCCTAATATTGCGGGCATTCTGTTTGCCGCTATGGTTTCGGATACGTTGTATTTCCGTTCCCCTACTACGACGAAGGCGGACCGGGCCGCGGCCAAACGGCTGGCAATACAGGCGGGCATTGAAGACCCGGAAGACTTTGCCATGCAGCTGCTGCGGGCAGGGAGTGTGCTGAACACCATGGCCCCGGCCGATATTATCCGCAACGATTTCAAGGAATTTGATTTCGGGGATGTGCGGGTCACGGTGAGCCAGATCAATATTATGGACCGGCAGCTGGCCTTGGAAAAACTGCCGGAACTGCAAAAGGCTCTGGACGAATTCAGAAAACGAGAAAACTATGATATGTCGCTGCTGATGGTGACGGACGTGCTGGGCGAAGCTACGGACCTTCTGGAGACGGGCTGCCGGGACAGTGTGCTGGATCTGGCTTTTGGCGACCGGGACGATGCGGGATACTATCATCTGCCGGGCGTGCTGAGCCGGAAAAAGCAGGTAATCCCGCCGCTGACGGAAGCTTTTAAGAAGATGGACTGAGGATAAGCATGAAACATTACATGTGTTTTGATATTGGCGGAACTTCCGTGAAATTTGGCGTAGCCGGAGAAAATGGCGCGCTGTTGCAAAAAAACGAAATTCCCAATGTAATTACCCAAAAAGGTGTGGATGGGTTGGTAGAAAGTCTGGCTTCCGTCACGGAACAATGCCAGAAGGAATACAGTTTGCGTGGGATAGCGGTTTCCACAGCAGGTGTGGTCGATCCGGAAAAAGGTTTGATTCTATACGCACCGAAGTATTTTCCGGGTTATCCGGGTACGGCATTGGGAGAACGGCTGGAAAAACGTTGCGATCTTCCCTGTACGGTAGAGAACGATGTAAACGCCGCAGCGCTGGGGGAATATTGGCTTGGCGCCGGACAAGGGGCGAAATCGCTGTTCTGTATTACTGTCGGAACCGGAATTGGTGGCTGTGCCCTGCTGGACGGAAGGGTAATTCATGGCGCGGCCTGCTTTGGTGGGGAAGCGGGGCTGCAGCATATTACGCCGGATAGCACCTGGGAAGAGATGGCGTCCACCCGGGCGCTGATCCGTAACGTAGCAGCGGCAAAAGGAATTCCAGAAACTGCGTTGGATGGCAGAAAAATTTTTGCCCTGGCACAGGGCGGAGACGAAGAAGCTGCGGCTGCCATTGCCAGACAGATGGATGACCTTGCGACCGGCATCGCCAATATTTGTTATATTCTAAATCCGGAACGGATCATCGTAGGCGGCGGCATTGCCGCACAGGAAGCATATCTGTATCCGTTGCTGGATACAGCGTTGCGGGAAAAACTGTTCCCGTTGGTGTATGAAAAACTGACGCTGCGGTTTGCCGCGTTGCAAAATGATGCCGGCATGCTGGGCGCTCTTTACAACTTACTGCAGAGGCAATAAAGATCCTTCTTGTATTGATAGGTTTTGCAGTATAATTCCGGAAAAATGAAATCTGTAAAATTATGGTTATCTGCCATCGGTTATGGTCAACCGCTTATTGCAGATAACCATAATTATAAAAGTCATAATAAATTGCTCTTGACAAATATACCCCTGTGGGGTATATTATTTTTGTCTGGGTAAATACCCTATGGGGGTATAGGAGAAGGATTCTGATAAGCAGTGGCCGGACTCTCACCGGCCGCTGTCGGAATGACGGAACTGCAGGAGGGGAGAAGGCCTGCAGTTCTTCCCCAAATTAGTGTGAATGAAGAAGGTTTGAGAATGGCAGAAGAAGAAATGATGGCAAAAGAGGAGAAGTTTTGTTGTGCTGCAACTGCAAACTCCGATGCAGGAAAGACCATGTCCGGGTCTTCCTGCTGTGACTGTGTGAAACACAAGCACCGGGATGTAAACAGCAAAGAATACAAGAGTATGATCCGCCGCCTGAAGCTGATTGAAGGCCAGGTCCGGGGTATCGAAAAGATGGTGGAAGAGGACCGTTACTGTATCGACATTCTCATTCAGGTCAGCGCGATTCAGAGTGCACTGAATGCTTTCAACAAAGAATTGTTAGCCCAGCATATCCACGGCTGTGTGGTGGATGATATCCGTCACGGAAAGGATGAAGTAGTGGATGAGCTGGTGGCAGCAGTGCAGAAGCTGATGAAGTAAGAAGAATCTGCAGGCAGGTGTTTGTCTGCATAAAGGGAAACAGAGTTACGTAACAAAAAATGCGATTACAGCCGAACCGTTGTAATCAGGAAGGTAATTATGAAGAAAGAAAAATATATCGTTACGGGTATGACCTGCAGCGCCTGCTCCAGCCGTGTGGAAAAAGCGGTGAGCAAGCTGGAGGGAATTGGAAAAGCAAGCGTGAACCTGCTGACCAATTCCATGCAGGTGGAATATGACGAAACGAAATTAAACGAAGAGAAGATTGTTCAGGCTGTAGTGGATGCAGGCTACGGCGCCGAACGGGTGGCAACGGGCCGCAGCGGTAAAACGAAGAATGATTCAATCGTCGGCGCGGCAGCAGGCAAAGGCGACGGGACGGCAAGTAATGATAATATTGTGCCCGGCAGCGGCCAAGCAGTCGATTCTTCTACAAAAGCTAAAAAACCGGAAGAAAATCCGGCGGTGAAAGCAGCGAGGGAAGCTATTGCGGAAATGCATCACCGGCTTATGTGGTCGCTGGTATTTTTAATTCCGGTGATGATTCTTTCCATGACGAATAATGCACTCTGGCTGGCTTTTACGGAATTTATCCTGGTACTGCCTATTCTGATTATCAATAAAAAGTTTTTTATCAGCGGATTTAAGAGTCTGGCCATGGGCGGTCCCAACATGGATACGCTGGTGGCGGTAGGGTCCGGCGCCGCGCTGGTTTACGGAATTTTTGCCATCTACCGTATCGGCTGGGGCCTGGGTCACGGCGATGCGGCGCTGGTGGATCTGTACCGCATGAATCTGTATTTTGAATCGGCTGGTATGATCGTCACCCTGATTACCTTCGGCAAATGGCTGGAAGCCCGGTCCAAAGGACGGACATCCAGCGCCATTGAAAAACTGATGGACCTGGCGCCGAAACAGGCTGCGGTCATCCGGAACGGCGCGGAAGTTGTCATTCCGGCGGAAGAGCTGACGGAAGGCGATGAAATCGTGGTGCGCCCCGGCGAAAGCATTCCGGCAGACGGGGTGATTATCAGCGGCACTACCAGCGTGGACGAAGCGGCCATTACCGGGGAGAGCATCCCGGTGGAAAAACAGCCGGGGGATACAGTTATCAGCGCTACCATCAATAAAACCGGGTTTATTCATTTTACAGCCCAGCGGGTAGGGGAAGACAGCACGATCAGTCAGATTATCCGGCTGGTGGACGAAGCCAGCAGCAGCAAGGCCCCCATTGCCCGCATGGCGGATAAAATAGCCGGTGTGTTTGTACCGGTGGTGATGCTCATTGCACTGGCAACCTGCATTTTCTGGCTGCTGTGGGGCGAACGTTTTGAATTCGCTTTCAGCTGTGCCATCAGTGTACTGGTTATCAGCTGCCCCTGCGCGCTGGGTCTGGCTACGCCGGTGGCGATTATGGTGGGAACCGGAAAAGGCGCGGAGAACGGAATCCTGATCAAATCCGGGGAAGCGTTGGAAACAGCGCATAACCTGGATACGGTAGTGCTGGATAAGACGGGTACCATTACGGAAGGAAAGCCCCGGGTAACCGATGTGATTCTGCTTCGCGGCGCCGCCGATGAAACGAATCCGGATTTTGCGGCGCTGCTTACCGCGGCGGCAGGACTGGAGCATGGTAGCAGTCATCCCCTGGCAGGCGCGGTGATGGAATATACGGCGGAAAAGCAGATTGCCATCCCGAAGATGGATAGTTTTGTTACGCTTTTCGGCAAAGGCGTCCAGGCGGAACAAAACGGAAGCACGTTTTACGCAGGCAATGTGACGCTGATGGAAGAGGCCGGCATTGATATCGCGGCGGTATCCGGCGAACTGGACAAGCTGGCAGATGCAGGCAAGACCCCGCTGCTGTTTGCAAAAGATAAAGAACTGCTGGGCATCATTGCCGTGGCGGACAGGGAGAAGGAAACCAGCCGGCAGGCCATCGCGGAATTTAAAAAACTGGGCATCAATGTGGTAATGCTGACTGGTGACAACCAGCGGACGGCGGAAGCGATTCAGAAACGGATGGACATTCCACGGGTCATTGCCGGTGTGCTGCCGGAAGGAAAAGAAAAAGTCATTGCCGGTCTGCAGGCAGAAGGCCATAGGGTGGCAATGATTGGGGACGGTATCAACGACGCGCCGGCTCTGGCACGGGCGGATGTGGGCATCGCTATCGGCGCCGGTACGGACGTGGCCATTGAAAGCGCAGATATCGTTCTGATGAAAAGCGACTTGCTGGATGCGGTGGATGCGGTACGCCTTAGTAAAGATGTTATCAAAAAAATAAAAGAAGGTCTATTCTGGGCCTTCTTCTACAATGTGGTCTGTATTCCGGTGGCAGCGGGCGCGCTGATGCACTGGGGCATCCATCTTAATCCTATGTTCGGAGCTGCGGCCATGAGCCTGAGTTCCGTTTCGGTGGTAACTAACGCATTGCGGCTGAAAGGATTTAAGCCGACTGTGGCGGTGAAGAGCAAAGCAGCAACGGAAGCCGGAATTGTGCAGTTGAAAAGTTTGGGTATGGTACCGGTGAATGCCGGTAAAGATAATAAAAATATAAGTATTACAGGAGGTTCAACTATGGAAAAAGTATTAAAAGTGGAAGGAATGACCTGCGCACATTGCCAGAAACACGTGACTAACGCGCTGGCGAAACTGGACGGCGTAACTGCGGTAGATGTTAGTTTGGAAGCGAAAACCGCTACGGTGAAGGCTGACCGTGACATTCCGGTAGCTGAATTTGAAAAGGCGATTACTGACGCAGGATATGAGCTGGTGAAGTAATAGTTGCTTTTAGGGAAAAGGCTTTGCGAAAACGTTGCCGTTTGCTGTTTGGCCGGTTTATTCACCTGTGGCTGCGTAAGTCGGGGCTGCGTCCCTCAGACAGTCTCGCCGCAACGGCGAATTCATCTCATGAAATAACGCAAATGCTCCCGGTGTTTTGCTTCAGCCTTTTTTCTGACAAACTATTATTGCTGTTCCCAAATAAAAAACCTGATGCGCAAACATCAGGTTTTTTAATATCCAAAATCATTAACTCGATTTTACATGAGGGTTCCCGTACACGATTCTTTGATAGCCTTCCGGATCGGTATCGCCTTCGGTATTAATAAGCAGGACTACCGAATCCGCATTGATACGGAACAGGTTACGGAGAGTTTTATCTTGCAGAATCCGGTTGACCAGACCGTAGGTTACAGCTCCGGATTCTCCGGCTAGAACCGTTTTGTCGCTGCCAATGGGATTTGCATAGGCGCGCATGCCTTCTTCTGTGATGATATCATCACAGGCACAGAAGAAAGTTGATTTGTCCCGGATGGCCGGCCAGGTCACCCGGCAGGGCGTACCGCAGTTCAGTCCGGCCATAATGGTGACAGGGTTTTCGTCGATAGAATGACAACGGCCATCCCCACATTTTGCAGAAAGATAAATGCAGGCAGCTTCCGTTGGTTCCACAATGGTCATGACGGGCGGCTTATTGCGATAACAGGACAACAGATATTCCAATACACCGCCGGCCATGGCGCCAACACCGGCCTGCAGAAAAACATGGGTTGGAATAATGTTTCCCAACTGTTCTTCGGCTTCTGCCGCCAGGGTCAGGTAGCCGTCGATAATCCATTCCGGATACTGTTCGTAACCGTCCCAGGCGGTATCCTGGATCAGTATCCAGTCATTTTTACGCGCCAGGTTCCAGGAATGCTCCACCGCCTGATCATAATTATATTCTGTAATTTCCGCAGTGGCATTGCCCGCTTCTTCGATGGCAACGCGGCGCGCTTCCACAGAACCTTTCGGCATAAATACAGTGGCGCTGCAGCCGAACAGCTTTGCAGCCCAGGAAACACCCTTGCCGTGATTGCCGTCTGTGGCCGTGACAAAATGGATTTTGGCACATTGCTTTCGGACTTCGTCTTTCTGGAAGTAACGGTAATCCACAGTTTTGTAATCCAGCCCCAGCTTTTCGCAGAGGATACGGAACATGGCATAACTGCCGCCGAGACCTTTAAAAGCGTTAAGGCCGAAACGATGCGATTCGTCCTTGCAGTATATGCCTTTAATTCCAAAGGCAGCGGACTGTTCCTGTAACGCAGCCAAAGGGGCAGGCGCATACCCGGGCAGACTTTTGTGAAAACGAATCACGTCTGCTACCACGGTTTTATCAAACGGAAGGTACTGCCTTGCCGTATTTGCCGGAAATGATTTTTCGTTTTGCAGGATGCGGAAATCTTTGAACCGATATTCCATGTGAATTCCTTTAGCGTGATTGCCTACATGACATAACCCGATGTAAAACAGTTTTTTATACTGATGTTATAACAATCAGTCAGTCTTGCACTTCCAAAGGATCGGGACCGAACTGGTTGGGCCCGTCCGTTCCCTTGAAGAACAGGAGATAAACTGCAAGAGCCATGTTTACCAGCGGAATGATACAGCCGATGCACCACCAGGTAGGGCGGTCCAAATCGTGCAGGCGACGGATTACAAGCATAAAACCAGGGATAATAGCGGCTATGGAAATGACACTTACCAGCATGGTGATTGCTCTGATTTTCAAAAAGGTTGCAATTAACCCGACTGCTGTGGACAGAATCATAACCGCAGCCCAAAGGGCGAGAGAGCGTAAGATATAACGCTTGCGATTCAACCGGTTGTCATAACGAAGGAACATGGACTGGAGGTCAGCGTCCGGTTCATATCTCGGACCGGCCCCGCCCCGGGCGAATTCTCCCGGCCGGTTGTAATTGGCTTGCGGCATGTCCTGTGCGGGATACTGCTCCGGGTAGGGCTGTACAGGTCTGTTACCCGGTCGTGAATAATTATCAGGCATTGGTTGCTGCGCAGGACGAGGCTGTTGCTGCGGTGGAACGAAAGACTCCTGCGGTCTTTCGGGAGCTGGTTGAGGACGGAAAGCTCCGACTGTTGCAGCAGATGCGGCGCCGGTGGCAGGATTAACAGGGGATGCCCCGCCTGTACCGGAAGCTCTTCTGGGTGCTGAAGAAGGAGCAGATCGCGGTGCGCGTGGCGCAGCAGGCGCAACAGGTCTTGAAACTTCTTCGTCGTCAGTTACCGGTGCTCCACAGTTCGAGCAAAACCTGTCGTCGTTATTTAAAGGCGTACCGCAGTTTTCACAAAAATTTGCCATGAATGTTTCCTCCTTTGCAAAAGTAAAAACACAAAATAATAATAATTTTGTAATATAATGATCCTTACAAGAATCAGCCAAAATGTTTCATTGTAGAGTTCAGTTATATTTTATACTATTGAGCAGACTTATGTAAATGCAACCGCAGAAAAATATTTTGAAATTTATTACTGCAATTTCCCGGGAAATATTGTAAAATAAAACACCGGATAAATTTGCGGAGGGCTGTCATGAAAAAGATTTTAACACTTTCATTGGTTCTGCTATTACTGTTTAGCGGCGTGTGTTTTGCGGAAAAAAGCAAGCTGAAAAAGAATACGTGGACGCCGGTGCAGACAAGAACGGATAATTCCGTAGAGGTCCAGGATTTTTACAATCACAAGGAAGTGTATCACGAAGGCGATAAACAGGTTGGCCTGTGGTTCGTCACGTTTATTCCCAACCAGAAAGGCGCGGCACATTCCTATTTTTATGAAGCGGTTGTCTTGGATTACGCAAAGGGGCGATACAGAATTATCCGCGCTTACCAGGCAGACAAGAAGAATAAAAAAGTCAAGACATCGGATCAGCGTTTTGTGGATGCGGAATGGAAAAGCATTGCCGGAACAAAGTATGAAACGCTGTATCACAGAATGAAGCCTTCGATTTGGTAAGAAAGCTATTGACAAAGTACCCTTTTTTCCGTATAATATCGCTTGTAAAGCTTTTGGGGGCGTAGCTCAGCTGGGAGAGCGCTTGAATGGCATTCAAGAGGTCAGGGGTTC
>ONAV01000003.1 GCA_900315925.1 uncultured Selenomonadales bacterium
AATGAACAAAACCGGTAAAGTGTATCTCATCGGCGCGGGCCCCGGCGACCCGGGCCTGCTGACCTTAAAAGGCCGCGACTGCCTGGCCGCCTGCGACGTGGTGGTGTATGACCGTCTGGCCGACCCCCGCATCTTAAGCTGGGTCAATCCGGAAGCGGAACGCATCTACGTAGGCAAAGCGTCCAGCAACCATGTAATGAAGCAGGAAGACATTTCCAAACTGTTAGTTAAACTGGCTGCGGAAGGCAAAACCGTAGCCCGTCTGAAAGGCGGAGACTCGTTCGTCTTCGGCCGGGGCGGTGAAGAAGCCCTGCTGTTGAAAGAAAACAACCTCCCCTTTGAGTTTGTGCCCGGCATCACCAGCGCCATCTCCGTACCGGAGTACGCAGGCATACCCGTCACCCACCGGAAGGTAGCCGCCAGCTTCGCCGTAATCACCGGCCACGAAGACCCGTCCCGGGAAAAATCCGGCATCAACTGGAAAAGTCTGGCCACCGGCGTCGATACGCTGGTCTTCCTCATGGGCGTGGAAAACCTGAAGAACATTGCAGCTAAGCTGATGGAAAACGGCCGCCCGGCCGATACCCCTGCCGCCCTGATCCGCTGGGGCACCCACCCGGAACAGCGTACCCTCATTACCACACTGGGCAACGCGTATGATGATGTGGTACGCACCGGCATGAAACCGCCTGCCATCTTCATCGTAGGCGAAGTAGTAAAACTGCGGGACTCCCTCAGCTGGTTCGAAACCAAGCCTCTCTTCGGAAAAACCTTTGTCGTAACGCGCGCACGGGCCCAGGCTTCCGCACTGACGGAAAAACTGGAAATGGAAGGCGCCAAGGTGATGGAAGTGCCTGCCATCAAGATTATAGATCCGGACGACTTCGCACCGCTGGATGCGGCACAGAAAAACCTGGCTTCCTACGACTGGGTCATCTTCACCAGCGCCAACGGCGTAGACCTGTTCTTCGACCGTCTGCTGCAGAACGGCAAGGACGCCCGCGCCTTTGCACATAATAAAATCGCGGCCATCGGTACTGCCACGGCAGACATGCTGACCGCGTATGGACTGACAGCCGATTTAATCCCCGCCTCCTACAAAGCGGAAGACCTGGTTGACACCCTGCTGCCACAGTTGCACAAAGGCAGCAAAGTACTGCTGGCCCGGGCCAAAGAAGCCCGCAACGTACTGCCGGACGCCTTACAAGCAGCCGGCGCCGATGTGGATGTGGTTGCCGTATATCAGACCGTCAGCGACTGCGAAAACAAGGAAGAGCTGCTGGACGCATTAAAGAATAAAGCCGTGGACTGCATCACCTTCACCAGTTCCTCCACTGTGACCAACCTGCTGAAAGCACTGGACAGCGAGAAAGAACTGCTGAAGGGTGTGACTCTGGCCGCCATCGGTCCCATCACCGCCAAAACCATGGAAAAGAACGGACTGAAGCCCACCGTATGCGCCGACACCTACACCATCGACGGCCTGGTGGAAGCGCTGAATACCTTTTATGCAGTAAAATGAAATAGGGTTTTGCCTGATGAAAGCTGTTTCCAAGTGGCAGAATTCCATAGCATTCCATAATCATTACATCGTTTTGATGCAGCGGAATCAAAACAGTTAGTAACCATATAAATTATAATCAAAGGAAGTGTTTACATCATGACCGGTTTTCCCATTTACCGTCCCCGCCGTCTGCGCGCTACCGAGAACCTGCGCAGCCTGATCCGGGAGACGAGCCTCAGTGTAAAAGATTTGATTTTCCCCCTGTTTGTGGTACCGGGCGAAAATGTTAAGAACGAAATTGAAACTTTGAAAAACAATTACCAGTGGTCTGTGGACCGGGTGATGGAAGCCGTAGACGAAGCAATGGATCTGGGCATCCCCGCCGTGCTGCTGTTCGGCCTCCCCTCTTACAAAGATGAAGAAGGAAGCAGTGCCTGGGACGATAACGAACCGGTGCAGCGGGCCAGCAAAGCCATCAAAGCGAAATATCCGGAGATGGTGGTCATCACCGACGCCTGCTTCTGCGAATACACCACCCACGGTCACTGCGGCATTCTGACCCCGGACTGCGCCTCCGTGGACAATGACAAGACCCTGCCCAACCTGGCCAAGCTGGCTGTCAGCCAGGCCCGGTGCGGTGCGGATATCATCGCCCCCTCCAACATGATGGACGGTTACGTGGCCACCATGCGCAAAGCGTTAGACGACGCGGGCTACACCAACACAGCCATCATGGCCTACAGCGCCAAATTTGCTTCCGCCTATTACGGCCCCTTCCGTGCCGCGGCGGATTCCGCTCCCGGCAAAGGCGACCGCAAGGGGTATCAGATGGACCCGGGCAACAGCGACGAAGCCATGCGGGAAATTGCGCTGGATATTGAAGAAGGCGCAGACATCGTCATGGTAAAACCCGCCCTGGCTTATCAGGACGTAACCAGAAGAGCCCACGAAACCTTTAACCGTCCTCTCTGCGTATATAACGTCAGCGGCGAATATGCCATGGTGAAAGCGGCGGCTGAAAAAGGCTGGATTGATGAAAAGCGCATCGTCATGGAAACCATGCTCAGCTTCAAACGGGCCGGCGCCAAGATGATCATCACCTACCACGCCTTAGATGTGGCACGGTGGCTGAAAGAACAGTAACGAAAAACAGTAAAAATGAATTTGGCCGGTTGCGAATGCTCCGGCCAATGTTATATGAGTTAAATTGGAAAAGCAGGTGAATGCGAATGAATACCTTATCCAAATCTTCTTCTGTCTTTGCGGAAGCCAAACAGTACATCCCCGGTGGCGTCAACAGCCCGGTGCGTTCCTTCCGCAGCGTAGGAGGCAATCCTCCTTTCATTACCAGAGGTGAAGGCAGCAAACTGTATGACCTGGACGGCAACAACTATATTGATTATGTTTTGTCCTACGGCCCGCTGCTGTTAGGCCACGCCCACCCGGTCGTTACGGAAGCCGTGCAGGAAGCGGCAGCCAAAGGCACCAGCTTCGGCGCTCCTACCGGCGCGGAAGTAGCGCTGGCCAAACTGGTCTGTGAACTGGTTCCTTCCATGGATATGGTGCGCATGGTCAACTCCGGCACAGAAGCTACCATGTCTGCCATCCGTCTGGCACGGGCGTACACGGGACGGGACTGCATCGTGAAATTCATTGGCTGCTACCACGGCCACAGCGATGCTCTGTTAGTACATGCCGGTTCCGGCGCCACCACCTTCGGCGTGCCCGACAGCCCCGGCGTGACCAAAGGCACGGCGGAGACTACCCTCTCCGTTCCTTTCAACGATCTGCCTGCGCTGGAGAACGTGTTTGCGGAAAAAGGCAAAGAGATTGCCGCCGTCATCATGGAACCCACCCCCGGCAACATGGGGCTGGTACTGCCGAAAGACGGTTACTTACAGGCCATCCGCGAATTGACAAAGAAATACGGCAGCCTGCTGATCATCGACGAAGTCATGTCCGGTTTCCGCTCCGCCCAGGGCGGCAGCCAGTCCTTATATCACATCGAGCCGGACATCACCTGCCTTGGCAAAGTCATCGGCGGCGGTCTGCCGGTGGCGGCGTACGGCGGCAAACGGGAAATCATGAACTGGGTCTCCCCCGTAGGCCCCATGTACCAGGCCGGCACACTTTCCGGCAACCCGCTGGCCATGGCTGCCGGTATCGCGGCTCTCACGTATATGAAAGAAAATGATGTCTGCGCCACGCTGACAAAACGGAATGCAGAACTGACAGACGCACTGAAAGCGGCCGCCGATGCAGCCGGCGTTCCAGTGCAAGTTCCCCGCCTGGGTTCCATGTTCACCGTGTTCTTCTCCGAGAAGGAAGTCACCAACTACGAGGACGCCACCGCCTGCGATCTGGACGCTTTCCGCATCTACTTCCACAGCATGCTGGAACAGGGCATCTACCTGCCGCCTTCCCAGTTTGAGACCAAAAAGTTGCATTTACGAAAGTGGCAGAAAGCAAATAGTTTCATCGATGTAATTTAAAGGTACACTCTTCACATAAGAAACCGGCACCCTATAAAACGGATGTCGGTTTTGTTTTGGTATAAAAGGACCCTCTGCAGAACGTGCAGAGGGTCTACTTACTGTCTCCAATTCTTGACGATACACCAATCTATTATGTTTAGTTAATCATCTATCCCATTCGCAGACAAAGGCATTGCCGCCCGTACTGGCGATGGAACCGTCTTCTTTAAGGTTCTTGTAGTTCCAGTAATACAGTCCGTAATACAATTCTTCGTCTGAATTATTATCCGAAACTGCTTTTTCATAGGTAACAGGCTCATTGGGTATGAAGCGGTCATAGCCTTCTTTTTCAAAGGATTCGTTATCATACCCGCTGTCGTTGATCAGCCGGAACAACCGCTCATTTTTGTCGTCGTCACCGACTGTCGCCAGATGCCCGCCCATGGATTCGCAGAATTGCTGCGCGTCTTCCATGGATTTGCCGATATCGGAGAACACAAGATAGTGATGTCCTTTATATTTAATGGCTTCTTTAGGAATAAAGACGTAGTCAGAGACGTCTGCCTGATTGATTACGGTTGTATAATGGGTATCGTACGAAGAATGTATAATTTCTGCTGCTAACAACACAGACAATACGTCCGTATAGTAAACGCCGTGATAATATCCTCTGTAACGCCCCGGCCTGTGGGCGGGCCGATGATGCCACCAGTAATCTTTTGGAGGTTTGGGGGCGCGGCGCCATACATGCATATTTTTATAGGTTCTTTTCACAGGCGGGCGATGCAAATCTTTTCTTGGGCCCGGTTTCCTGTGTTCAACGCGTTTTGCCTTATGCTCAACCGGCTTTGCAACACTGTGTTTGGGTTCGTGTTTAACGGGCTTTGCAACGGAACGTTTCTGTTCATGTATAACCGGCTTTGCAACGCTGTGCTTGGGTTCGTGTACAATCGGTTTTGCTACGGTGCGTTTCGGCTCTTGTACAACCGGTTTTGCAACGGTACGTTTCTGTTCTTGTACAACTGGCTTTGCATTGGTACGCTTCGGTTCTTGTACTTTTAAACGCGGCTTCTCATGACTCGTTTTTATATATTTTGGTTTCCAACGCTTATTCTGCTGCGTCGGTTGCTGCGTAGAAGTATTTCTCGGCTGTTGCATTGTTGAACTCGCAGAACTCTGTCTTGATTGTTGCATCACCGGGCGCGGAGTCGTATGTCTCTGCTGCTGTACCACCGGACGTGGAGAACCGGTTCTGTGTTGCTGTACTGCCGGGCGCGGAGAACTGGTTCTCTGCTGTTGTACCGTCGGACGCAGAGAGCCCTGTCTTGTTTGCTTCACCATCGGCAGCGGATTACCGTTTCTCGCCTGCTGCATCGTTGGACGCGGGGAGTTGTGTCTTGGCTGTTGCATGGTCGGACGCGGAGATGTATGTCTCTGATGTTGTACCGCCGGCCTCGGAGATGTATGTCTTGGCTGCTGCATGGTCTGGCGTGGAGAGCTGTGTCTCGTCTGTTGCGCCGCCGGTCTTCTGTTCTGCTGACTTTGCTGTTGCGAAGGATTCGGATAATAGCCTTTCTTAGGCGGAGCGGCTTCTGCGGCAAAATAAGTAGTACTCAGACACGCGGTTATTATGGAAGCTATTATGAATCGTTTCAGTATGGATTTTCGTAGCATCGTTGTTTACCTCCATTCTTTATAATGCTGCTGATAAAACAGTAATTCACTGAAGCAGAATCTTTGGATTTCTTTTCAATATCATTGTATTCCTGGTTTTTGTTTTTTTAATGGCATACCCCTGATTACATGGATATTTTTGACCATATCGTTTTGCAAAAAAGAGGTATCGGACAAAATCCGATACCTCTTTCTTTTAGTTTATATCGTTTTACCACATGCGTTTTACCGTTACCGAACAGAACCAGTCTTTGTCATGACTGCCGCGGGTTAAGCCGCCGTCGCCGCCAAGGCTCCAGCCTTTGGCAAATTCAGTTTCTCCGCCGATGGATAAAACAAAGTGTGTCTTGTCCTGTACGTTACGCATATCATAGCTGTTCGCCTGATTGCCCATGTAACTGTACCGAAGCCTCGGTTCCGCACCGGCAAAGGCATGACGGATACCAACCCGGATGGTGTAATTCCCTCCGGACAGATATCGTTTGAACTCTACCCCTGCCCCTGCGCCAAAATAATCATTGTGCTTGCTGTCCACGACCTGATTGAATACGCCGGCCCCTGTTTCGCTGTACCCGTTCTGCCACAGCCGGGACAGTTGTACGTTAACATACGGTCGCACATGCCAGGGAACGTCTTTCTGCGCCTGCAGGTCGTACAGATACTCGCCGCCCAGCTCCAGAATGCGGCTGTGATAATCGGCGCTGGCAGTCATGCCCATAACACCCCTGTGCAGTTTGTTGCGCATCCAGCCATAATTCAGGAACACCAGGCCTTCCCTTCCGGCTTTGTTGTAACCGGCGTACAGACCAATGCGTGTGTCTCTCAGTTCGTTGCCTGCGGTACTGTCCGTAAAGGCCGTTTTACTGTAACCGGCATATACCCCGGCCCGCCAGTTGGGAGCAACGGCTTTGTCCCAGCCCAGTAATGTAGTGGAACTATGGTAATCGGCGTCGTCTTTCAAATCGCCCCAGTTCTTGCCAAACTTCAGCCAGATATCATTATCCGCCGGTTCCAGCAGGCTCAGGGAAACATCCGGACCACCGCCGTTGCCGTCATCCAGACCGGCCTCCGGCAGTTTTACCTTTACCGGTTTCGGCAGGAAGGCTTCGTTAAGACGGGAAGACAAAAGGTGACGGGTCATCACGCTTCGCTGGGTCAACGCCATACTGTTAGCCGACGCGTTGGACGCAATCGAAGACAGCGCTTTCTTTGTCTCCGCAGGCGTCAGTGTGAACAGGGAACGCATTTCATTACGGCGCATATCTCCATTTGCAGTCAGGTTGTTGTACATGGACATCATGGCGCCGTACGTTTCTTCCTGCACCGCGTCTACAGCGCCCAGGTTGTTGGCCGCTTTGCCGGTCACCACTGCCTGGTTCCCTTCCACAGAACCGATTTCATCCAGCATGCCGAACTTGTATGGCGCATTTTCCGTATTCTTTACGGAACCGCTGACCGAACCGGCCTGCAATACCGCAAACGTTTCATCCGGCAGCAGATTTTTCGCAATGACCTGAGAACCGTCAATTTCTGCCTCATCACTCACACGGATCGTCCCGGCCCTTCCTCCGGCCACGCCCTGCAGCATGCCGTCAGAAAGCAGTTTCCCGGTAATATGCATAGACGATGCATCGTCGATTGCGCCGATGGTACCGTGACTGACCAGGTAACCCGTATCCGTACTGTCCATCTCCATGGCAAAATCGTCCACCACAGATTCGGTCATATCGTGAACCGTATAGCTGCCGCCAAACAGGCTGGCCCCTTTGGCAACCTGCACCCCAACCACATCGGCCTTGCCTCCGTAGGTCAGCGTTCCGCCCAGCACGTTCAGTTTCATATTGTCCGGGCCGGAGATGTTGCCGTTATATGTTATGTTCGCATTAAAATTCAGGTTCGTCACCAGGTCGGGAATATAGACGTCATATGAATAGTTTTTTCCATTATATTGGAGGCACAGCGCCTGACCGTCTTTATCCCACGGAACTTCATCATAGCTGCCGTCAGTTTTGAAATGCTTCCAGTCAGAAGTTATGTTCCCGCTGATGGAAGCCCCTTCCTTCACATTAATCGACCTGACAAAGGCATTCCGTCCGATATAAATCGCATTCTTCGCGCCGGACAGGGATCCGGACAGGTTATATTCCGTAACCAGCGGTCCGTTCAGTTCCGGAACTGTCTCATCGATCCGGTTATTGACGGAACTTGTTATACTTCCGTCTTCTGCATCCACGTTACGGGAAAAGCGGATATACGACCCCCTGTATTCTGAACCCGCTCCCAGCATATTACTGCCAAAATCAAACTGTACCCCATTGCCGCCGGTTCCGTCCGCCGTAACCGTCCCTTCCTGGTTTAACGTTTGGTTCCGGCCATAGCTGATCAGTACGCCGATTCCGTTGGCGCCGTCTGCATGCACTACATTCCCGCGGTCAAGGGTAACGGTATTTTCCGTACCGTCGATACGTATGCCCGCAGCGCCGTCGCCTTTTGTCAGGATATCCGCAGCCTGGATGATAGTATTCCGGGAGCCAAACACATGAAGCCCTATGCCATAGGGTACTTCACTGTATTTTCCGGCAATATATGCGGTACCCGCCGCGTTCCGGGCTGAATAGCCCTGGGTATTGATAAGGGTCAGTCCGTCATTATAAACCGATCTTCCATAATAGGCCTTACGGTCAAACTGATAGCCTATATCCTGCATTGCCGCCAGTTCCACTTCCGTAAAAACAGTGTAGTTCCGGTAATCAGCGTGACTCATCAACCCGCCGGTTTCCAGATGGGACAGGTCCAGACTACTTGTTTCCCAGCCGGTGATAGGCAGGCCGTCCACGCCGTCAAACTGTTTGCCCTTCAATACGTTGGTCACTTCGTCACCAACAAAGTATGCTTTTCCAGAGCGGGGCTGTGTTGTGCTCTTACTATCTAAAATAAAGAAATCAGCTTCCCGTAATGATGGGTCTTTTGTTTTCCTTCTGGAAAACTCACGGGAAGTAATAATCATCTTCCCTTTTGTCGCCGGATTCAGGTTCTGGTCCCGCAGATGGTAAATCCAAGCATTGTCTTGTGTTATGTCTGAGGGAAATTGCATGATGGGAACACCGTCCGCGTCTTCCATTTCTTTCCCTCTCTTATCCTCAACGGATGCTGTTATCACATTGAAGCCAAGCGCATGGGCCATTTCATGTCGTACGGTAGCCGCCAAGTCTGCCGCCTGTTCATTATCCGGCAGGATATTTCCCTTCTGAGACCACCAGCCATCTGCACATCCCTTGCGGTCCGCACCCATAAACTGTCCTATGCTGATTATACCGTAGGCTGCATCATTCAGTTTTTTCCCGTCATAAATTATGAATTTTTCTTGGCCCGAAGATATCATCTTCAGTTTTGTAAAATCATCGATCCGGTTCAGTTCTTTCCCTTGCTGCAGCGATTGCATCCAATAGTGGGCCGAGACGGGTTCTCCCTGTTTAAAAGCAACCGAAGCCGCATATGCGTTGCCTTGTTGGGCCTGCCCCCTGATGAAAATCTGTGCCGGCACAGGGTTCTTTGTACCGGAACCCAGCATATCCGCCCAATATTGCACCCCATGAATGACACATTGCTGCGTTTGTGCCGGATGGTTATAGGGAATCACGTTCTTGCTTTTGTCGTCCAGAAAATCAACAAACAGTACACCGGCCGCTTCCTTGTTTTGATCTGTAACGTTCACAAAATTCACATCAAACACGCTGCGCCCGCCACCGGAAACAATAAGCTTTGCAGCTTCTGCCGTACCAGGTACGACAGAGCCGCAAAGCCCCAGGAAAACCGCAGCTGTTAAAATTGTCAGTTTGCGCTTGAAAAGCAGATTTTGTTTCGTTCTTTTCATCTTATCCTTTTACGCTTTTTACATCTCCAGCCACTTTTTAATCTCTTCGTCACTCATTTCAGCCAGCTTGTTCGCATCCAGACAGTCCTTCACGTCTGCCTTGGGAACGGTATTGCGGATAGCGTCCGCGCTGCTCTTGGGTCCGCTGGTCTTGCTGGTGCAGAACGGATACACCTTCTTCCCTTCCAGGTTCACCTTCTCCAGGAACGAGTGAATAATATTAGGACAGCTGAACCACCATATGGGGAATCCAATGGCAATCTTCTCATAGCGGCTGCAATCCGGCAGCGAGCCTTTGATTTCCGGGCGTGCGCCGGAGGCCTTTTCCATACCGGCCTTGGCCACGCAAAGTCCGTACATGGACGGATAGGCTTTCACCGGCAGGATGCGGTAGGTATTGCCTTTCGCCACAGACGCGATCTTCTGGGCCGCTTTCTCGGTCACGCCGGACCAGGAATAAAACGCTACCAGCAGTTTGCCTGCCATCTGCGGTTTCCGGTTTTCAAAGCGCGGTCTGTACGGACGGTTGCCCCCCGGCCTGTTGCCACCGCGGCTCGCCGAGCCATCCCCTTTTCCTTCCGGTCGGTTGCCGCCGCGTTCTGCGTAACCTTCACGGTTAGCGCCCTTACCAACCCCATTCCGGTCTTTATTGCCGTCCCAGTTGTTCTTCCGGAACTTGCGGGGCGGTTTACCACCCGGTTTGTTGGCAGTTCCTGGGCCCGGTTTGCCGGGTCTTCCGCCCTGACCGGCATTGGGTTTGTTTTCGTAATTTGTATTTACCCTGTCTCCGCCGGCAGCCTTTGCTTCATTCTGTTCCGGCGCCCCCTGCCCTGCAGGTCCATTGGTATTCTTTTTATAAAAACGTTTTCCTTGTGCCATATTGTCACACTCTCCATTAATATTGAAAAGGGATTACTCACGACTTGCAATTTACAATTCATTTCTGCCCTGGGGCAGCATCCCGCAGCTGCACACACAGCGACGGTTCATCAAATTCGGCCACTTCACACTCTCTTCGCCAGTTTCAGGAAAGCTTCGTAGCCCCGTCTTGCTTCGTATATATCCGCCTTGCTGGTAGCTTCCCAGGGGGCGTGCATGCTCAGCACCGGCACCCCGCTGTCGATGACGTTCATGCCGTACAGTGCCATGATGTAGGCAATGGTACCGCCGCCGCCCAGATCCACCTTGCCTAGTTCTGACATCTGGAAGTTAATCTTTTCTTTTGCAAAGATGCTGCGGATGTGGGCGATGTATTCCGCATTGGCATCGTTGGAACCGGATTTGCCCCGGGCGCCGGTGAACTTGTTCAGCACCAGGCCCTTGCCAAAGTAGGCTACGTTCTTCTTGTCGAAAGCCGATGCATACAGCGGATCGAACGCGCTGCTCACATCGCTGGAGAGCATCGTGCTGTTGGCCAGGGTGCGACGCAGCACCAGATCCGTTCCCTTGCCCAGCAGTTCCAGCAGCTCTGCCACGGTATTCTCAAAGAACATACTCTGCATACCGGTGGCGCCAACGCTGCCGATTTCTTCCTTGTCCACTAAAATGCAGCAGGCGGTACGGCTCACGTCCTTCACATCCAGCATGGCCTTGTAGGAACCGTAAGCGCAGACCCGGTCGTCCTGCCCGTAGGACAGCACCATGCTCCGGTCGAAACCGGCTTCCCGGGCGCGGCCTGCGGGGACCACTTCCAGCTCTGCGGAGAGGAAATCTTCCTCTTCCACGCCAAACTGCTTCTTCAAAATTGCCAGCACGCCTTTCTTCACGGCTTCCTTGCCTGCGGACTTTTTGTCTTCTTCCTTCACATTGCGGCCCACTTTGATGGGCTGGTTGCCCACGATCACATCCAGGGCTTCCCCTTCCACCACCGTCGTCGCCTTCTTGTTCATCTGGTCCTGGGCCAGATGGATCAGCAGGTCGGACACGAAGAACACCGGATCTTCCGGTTTTTCGCCCACGGCAACTTTCACCACCGTGCCATCCTTTTTCACGATGACACCGTGGATCGCCAGGGGAATCGCCACCCACTGGTATTTTTTGATACCGCCGTAGTAATGGGTATCCAGCAGGGCAAAGCCGCCGTCCTCATACAATGGGTTCTGCTTCACATCCATGCGGGGGGAATCAATGTGGGCCCCTAAAATATTCATGCCGTTCTCAATGGGCTCTTTGCCGATATTGAACATAGCAATGCCTTTTTTCATGTTGATGCGGTACACCTTGTCCCCAGCCTTCAGCTTCTTTCCTTTGGCAATCAGTTCATCCAGGTCTTTGTAACCGGCCTCCTGCATTTCCGCCAGGATAAGCTCCACGCATTCCCGTTCCGTCTTGCCGTTGCTCAGGAAATCCAGATATCCGTTGCAGAATTCATGACAGGCCTTGATCTGGGCCGGTGTATAGTTTTCCCACGTGCTCTTCTTTTCCAATCTGTTTCGTCCTTTCTGTTTGCTGCCTTTCACCCTCACGGTTTCACGCAACCGGCTTTCGGGATGCACAGCAAATACAATTTTAAACTTCCCTGCGCTCACGCAAAATACTTTTTCTCAAACTCTTCCACCGCAATGGGTTTCGAGAAATAGAAACCTTGCAGGTAATCGCACTGCAGCTCCCGCAGGAATTGCACCTGTTCGGCAGTTTCCACGCCTTCTGCCACCACGGCCATGTCCAGGGTTTTAGCCAGGTCGATGACCAGTTTGATGATCTGCTTGCCCCGTTCCCAGTGATCCAGTTTCCGGAGGAAGCCCATGTCCAGCTTCAGTATGTCAGCCTGGATATTCTGCAGCATGTTCAGGGACGAATAGCCGCTGCCGAAATCGTCCAGCCCTACCAGGAATCCCCGTTTCCGCAGCTTTTCAATAATGAGATTGCAGGCATCAAAGTTTTCGATGATGGTTGACTCCGTAATCTCCAGATGGAGCCGGGCGGGATTGATCTTGTACTTTTCCGCCAGCCGGATAAAGATGTCTGCCACATCGCCGTAATACAGATCCTTGGGAGACACGTTCACGGAAATGCTTACATCCCCATGGCCTGCCTTTTCCCAGATGGCCAGCTGTTTCGCTGCCTTTTCCCAGATGTAATGATCCATCCGGTAAATGTTATCCGAGCGTTCCAGAATCGGGATAAAATCACCTGGCATAATCAATCCCCGATCCTTGTGGAACCACCGGGACAGCGCCTCCGCCCGATGCATCTTTCCGTCCAGACCGATCTGAGGCTGCAGGAACAGCCGCAACTCCCCGTTCTTCAGGGCATCGTCAAAATCGTTCAGGATCTGCCGTTCCTTTACAGCTGTTTCCAGCAGGCTTTGTTCAAACCGCTGTTCCGCATACACGTCCTGTGTACGGATGGTCTGGATGGCCATGGTGGTACGGTCCAGCATCTGACCCAGGGAATAGCCTCTGTCCAGCTTTTCGTAAATGCCCACCTGGTAATGTACGTGATAGGACCGGCCCATGAGACTTCCGGCCAGCATCTTCAGTTCGTTCTCCAGCGGGATGTCCGCAAAGACACCATGGGGAACACAGAGCGCAAAATTGTCCCGGCCGATGCGACCGTACAGCGCGCCATAGGGTTTTTGAAGCGAGGCCAGATACTGAGCCAGGCCAATGAGCAGCTGATCGCACTGATTGGCGCCAAAGAGCTGGGTGATCAGGTCGAAGCCGCGGATTTTGATCTGGATCAGGTCGAAGTCCGCATCCGGCTCACTGCTCAGCCGCTCCCGCAGGCTTTCGCTGAAACCTTTCATATTATAAATGCGGGTCAGCAGATCATGACGCAGGTTGTACAGAGCTGTAGCGTAATTGCTTCTCTCCCGGCTCTCATCCCTGGCAGATACACTTTCCCCTATTTCCGCCGGTTTCAGTGTCACCATCTCAATGGTACAGTTCATCAACTCCCCGGTTTCCATCTCCACTTCCACCGGCATGGCATTGATCACATACTCCTGCCCGTCCAGAATTTCGATTTTGGTGAATTTTTTATGGGATACACAGGCGTTGAAGCTGATACAGTTCTTGCAGCGGCTGCTGCGCCCCCATACGGAGAAGCAGTTTTTCCCGTAATTCAGTTTTCCGTTTTTGGTGATGGAAAGTTCAAAGCATTCGCCGGGGTTCACCAGGCGCACAATCTCATATAACGGGCTCATGGCCTGCAGCATTTCCTGTACTTTGGCAATGGTCAGCCGGGGTACCGGGTTCTCCTGTGGCCTTTTTAAAAGGGTATCTACACTCACGTTGCATCGTCCTCCGGTAATATTGGGGTGAGGCATTTAAGGAGACACTGATTCAATGAGTTTGTACGATGACGAATCAATCAGCGTTTCCTTAACTCATATCATCTGATTCGTACTATCCTTATCTTCTTATTATACTAAAAAAAGCTGACTTCTGCCAGAAAAAACACACCAGCTTATCTTTTGCGTTTGCATGCATCAGCGAGTTTCGAATCCTTCATCAATCAGATTTCATCGTTTCGGAATTGTTTCATAACGGAGGCTTCTTTTCACCGTATTCTCCTATCTAAAGGCGCATAGCCCCTGCTCCGGATAAAATCCATTGTTTCCCCCGAATAGACCAGGTGTGCCTGCTGCAACTCCCGCACAGTGCGGCAGCCTGTCAGCACCATGATGTCTTTTAAATCAGCAATTACATCCTGCAGATACGCAATCGCTGCCTCTTCCCCGTTCTGCATAAGCATTGTCAGCACGTTTCCGCTCATGGCCACAGCATCTGCGCCAAGCGCAATCGCCAGAGCAGCCTGCCAGCCGTTACGGATACCGCCGGACGCAATTACCGTGTCCCAGGGTTTCGCCACATGAGCCGCATCAATCAGGCTCCAGGCCGTAGGAATCCCCCAGCTTGCAAACTTTTCATAGCGTGTGTTCCGGCCCCGGGCTGCCTCAATGGCTGCAAAGCTGGTGCCGCCAAGGCCGGCAATGTTAAAACATGAAAAACCCATAGCCTGCAGCTCCTGTATCTGCTCCGCCGCCATGCCGCAGCCTGTCTCTTTTATAATGATCGGAACATTCGTACAATCCTGCAGACGGGACAGATTATCCCGGATCAGGGAAAACTGTTTGTCTCCCTCCGGCATAATCAGTTCCTGGGTCACATTCAGATGGATCTCCAGGGCGTCTGCCCGAATCATATCCACGGCAGCTCTTGCCTCTTCCGGCGTAGCAAGAGCGCTGACATTGGCAAAGAAGATGCCATCGGGATTCTCCTCACGAATCACCGCAAAAGTATCTGCATGCTGCCCTTCTCTGACCGAACCGTACTGGGACCCTACCGCCAGGGAAACACCGGCACGCCCTGCCACCGCAGCCAGTTTCCGGTTGATTTCCTTTACACGGTCCGCACCGCCGGTAATGGCATCAATCATCACCGGAACCGGCAGTTTAAGGTTGCCGATCCGGGTGCGTATATCCACCCTGTCCGGCTCCACCGGTGTCAGGCAGTTGTGCAGAAAACGGATATCCTCCAGACCTGTCTTGCGCTCTCCGTCTCCTAATTCCAGCGCGTACCGGATATGATCTAATTTTCGTTGTTCCCGTATCATACCAATCCCCTGATAAAACCAAACTATTACAATCCGGCGGTGTGATAACCTGCTTTTACACATCCGCCCTGCAGTACAAATTGTTTAAAGCTATGCTGCAGACACCGTTTTAAACAATTTGCCACTAAAAACCAAAAAGAGGACGGAAAAACTCCGTCCTCTGCGATTCAGGTTTATTTGTTCAGACCTTCCAGCTGTTCCGCCATAGCATTGTTGGAGAAGTTTTCTTCCGTATTGCCATCCATAAAAGCTTTCATTTCTGCTTTTTCTTCATCTTTCTTAGCGCGGGTCAGGGACAGTCCGATTTTCCGTTTGGCCTGATCAATCTTGATGATCATCGGTTTAACCACCTGGCCAATCTTCAGCACGTCTTCCGGTTTTTCCACACGGGTATCTGCCAGTTCGGAAACGTGAATCATGCCTTCTACTTTATCATTCAGACGAACCAGTGCGCCAAAGGGCAGGAAGCGTTCTACCGTGCCTTCCACTTCATCACCTACCGCAAAGCCGGCAGCAGCAGCAATCCACGGATCTTCCTGGGTTGCTTTGATGGACAGGGAAACGCGATGGTTTTCTTTGTCAACTTTCTTGACAAATACTTTTACCATATCGCCTTCCTTAGCAACATCACCAGCTTTTACGCTGCGGTCGTAGGACAGTTCCGTATTGTGAACCAGGCCTACCAGACCTTCCAGCACTTCTACGAACAGACCAAATTCAGCAACCTTTACAACTTTGCCTTCGTAGGTCTCGCCTTCTACGATTTCTTCATACGCAGCAGCTTCTCTGGCAGCACGGGCTTCTTTGGCAGCCGCGATACGGGCTTCACGGTTTTCTAGCCATTCCTGATGCTTCTGCGCCTTTTCCGCTTTCAGCAGGTCGCGGCGGGAAACAACAATACGTTTTTTCTCCGCATTGACTTCGATAATCTCAGCTTCCATTTCTTTACCTACGTACGGGGTAAAGTCGTCAATATGACGCAGTTCTACGTGGGAAGCAGGCATAAAGCCTTCTACGCCTTCGACTGCTACAGCCAGACCTACAACCTGTTTCGGTTTGTCGGAGTCCTTGTCGCGGCCGCGGGCTTTGATCACGCGTAATACCTTAACGGTTGCCGGGCGCTTTTCGCCTTCCGGCAATTCCTGTACCGTCTTCCATGCAGCTTCTTTTTCCGCACGGATCTTGGACAGGCGGATAAACTCTTCGGTAGTGGAACCCGGTACAACAACTGCTTCCACTTCATCGCCAACGTTAACCGTACCCATCAGTTCTTCCGGGTTTGCGTCCATTGCCCAGTCAGCCCAGGCAATCAAGCCCTCACGTCTATAGCCAAAAGAAATATAAACGCCTTCTTTATCTACCTGAATTACTTTGCCGGTAACGAGTTTGCCCGGATGCACGCCGTAATCTTCCATGCTGGCATCAAGCATCGCCTCGAATTCGTTACCCTCTACTTTGTTGATTTCCATGTTTTCCATCGCTTTGACAGCCTCCTTAATTATACGTTCCGGAGTGGATGCTCCGGCCGAGATAGCACCGGGGGCAGATGGCGCTTACCAGCTCGGTCAGGTGCCTGGTGTTGGCACTGTTCCTGCCGCCTATCACGATAAAGGCATCTACCTCGGCAGCCAGTTTAGCCGCAGCATTCTGCCGCTCTTTGGTCGCCAGACAGATTGTCCGCTCCACCCGGTATTCACCGGGCCTTGCAGCCTGCAGCGCCTGCAGTATTTCCTCAAATTTCGCCAGCTCAAACGTGGTCTGGATGATGACGCAATATTTGGAAACAAGGGGCACTTCGCCAATATCTTCTTTAGATTCTATAATAATACCATTTTTTCCGGCAAATGCCAATATGCTTTTTACTTCCGGATGATTTTTTTCTCCGACGATAATGGGCTGGTAACCTTCCTCAAATGCTTGCTGTGCCTTGCGTTGGCTCGTTTTTACATTAGGACAGGTGGCATCTAAAATTTTCAAATTTTTTTCAATTGCCTGCTCATAAATGTCCGGACCCACCCCATGGGATCGGAAAATAACCGTTTCCCCTTCCGAAAACTGGTCCAATGAGTCTTTGCAGCCCACGCCTTTGGCTGCCAGTTCGTCTGTGAACTGCGGATTGTGGATCAGAGGGCCCAGGGTTGCGGCAGGCAGGCTGTTTACAGCTCCCTCTGCGATTTCCACAGCCCGTTTCACACCGTAGCAGAAGCCACAGGGATCAGCCAGGATGATTTTCATTTTCCGTTGCCACCGCCTTTCGGAGAACCAGGACTTCTTCCCGCCAGCGGGCGCCCAGGGCGTCCAGGCTTTCCCGTCCGGTTCCCATGTCGGGATCATATTCTATGGGTTTTCCGAAGATGACCCGTACTTTGGGCCAACCCGGATGCCTGCTTAAATCGGTACCATATATATAGGCCGGCACAATCTTGGCTTTCCGCTTGACGCCCATCATGAAGGCGCCGCCGCCGGCCCGGCCCAGTTCCCCGGTTTTACTGCGGGTACCTTCGGGGAATACAGCCAGTACTTTGTTTTCTTTTAAAATCGCGAGTCCGGTTTTTATAGCTTCCCGGTCCATCTCTCCCCGTTTTACGGGGAAAGCTCCCAGTTTACGGATGAGAGCGCCGAACCAGGCAGGTTTGAAAAGTTCGGATTTTGCCATAAAATGCACTTTCCGTGTGGCTGCCGCACCTAATACAGGGGGGTCAAGCAGGCTCAGATGGTTACTGGCAATGACCACGGGGCCTTCTGCAGGAATGTTTTCCTGGCCGTAGACTTCGCAACGGAGCCATATTTTGAATACCCAGGGGAAAGTCAGGTGACAAAAATCGTATAAAGTCATATGTATACGTCCTTAAAGCATACTGTCAGGAAAAGGGTTCGCAAAACCGTCAACGATTGCTATTTTATGGACTTATATGCCTGTGGCTTCGAAACTCAGGCTTCGCCTTCAAACAGTCGAAGCCACGACGGCAAATTTCGTCTCATAAAATTACGCAATCGTTGCCGATGTTTTGCTCACTCCTTTACCTGGCCGCAATATTACAATTAATCTTTATAACTGCTTTTCTTTAACCAATTCTAATACTTTATCCGTCACCTGTTCGATGTTCATAGCCGAGGTGTCCAGATAGATGGCGTCTTCCGCCTGACGCAGGGGGGAAACTTCCCTCTCCATATCCTGTTTGTCCCGGGAGGCGATTTCTTCCTTCAGCTTTTTGTAGTCTACGGTTTCGCCTTTGGCTTCCAGCTCCAGGCCGCGGCGGCGGGCCCGTTCTTCTACGGTAGCGGTGAGGAAGATTTTGCACTGGGCATCGGGAAAAACTACAGTACCGATGTCCCGTCCGTCCATGACGATGCCGCCTTCTTTACCCATGCGGCGCTGCTGGTCTACCATGGCAGTACGGACTTCGGGAACGGCGGCCACTTTGGATACCAGTCCGGTGACTTCGGCGGTGCGGATAGCGTCCGTTACTTCGGTTCCGTCTACGAAGACGCGGTTCACTGCGTTTTCGGGACGGAAGGTGATGCAGATTTCATGGGCCAGTTTGCCGGCCAGTTCCGGAGTGAAAGGTTTGCCTGTCTGCAGGAGTTTCCAGGTTACAGCCCGATACATGGCGCCGGTGTCGATGTAGGCAAAGCCGAGTTTCCCGGCCGCCAGTTTGGCGATGGTGCTTTTGCCTGCGCCTGCAGGTCCGTCGATAGCGACTACAAATCCGTTATTCATAATTAATGTCACCTTTCTGTTATTAATGTTGTGCCCGGCTGATGCTGCCTTCATAGCGCTCCTCTAACGCTTCGGGCGTGTCCCGCGTCGCGTTGTCATGTGTAAAGTATTGATGCCCAACTTGCAAGATCTTCTTTAATGAACAGTTCCTCGCGCCCCTGCGGGGAGCACGCTCCGCTTATTCAGGCAGCATCAGCCGTGCAATCTGAACTTGATTGCACATATAATTCAAATCAAATAATGGTTTACCGATTCAAAACCTGCTTCGCCGCATGTAATCCGGCCACGTAGCCGCTGCTGAAAGAGGCCTGCAGATTAAAGCCGCCGGTGTAACCGTCTACATCCATGACTTCGCCGGCAAAGTAGAGACCGGCGATGCGTTTGGATTTCATGGTTTTGGGGTCAATTTCTTTCAACGCCACTCCCCCTGCCGTGACGATAGCTTCTGCCAGAGGTCTTGTTCCCATAAGGGGAATGGTGAAATGCTTCACGGCCTGTACAAGGGCCAGGCGTTCTTCTTTTGAAACCTGACTGACCTGCTTCTTACCGTCCAGAAAAGCGGTATCCAGAACCGGTTCCACCAAAGGCTGCGGCAAGAGCTTGCGTACAACTTCCGCCAACCGTAGTTTACTGAATTCCTGAAAGTCCCGTATGAGTCTGGCTTCCAGTTTTTCGTCTGACAACGCCGGCTTCAAATCAATGGAAAGTTCCAGTTCCGGCTGATTGTAATGTTGCAGCCGGGCCACTTTCCGGCTCATGGTCAGGCAGATGGGGCCCGCAATGCCGCCCCGGATGAACTGCAGCTCGCCGAATTCTTTGGCCACGACTTTACTGTCTGCCAGTACAGAGGCTTCCACGTTTTTCAGCTGCAGGCCTTCCAGCTCTTCGGTAAAGCCCTCTTCCGGCTGGAGCGGTACCAGCGCCGGCAGCAGGGGTTCTATGGAAAGACCCAGCATTTCCAGTACCGGTACAAAATTGCCGTCGGAACCGGTTCCGGGGTAAGAGGCTCCCCCGGTGCAGACGATTACTGCACCTGCGTCCAGTGTATGTTCCGGTCCCAGTTTCATTTTGCCTTTGGTTTGGCTGCGGAAATCCTGTCCGTCCCTGCGGCCGTCGTTTTCCACGGTACGGTAACGGATACCTGTCACCTGTCCCGGTTTCACTGTAAAACCGGTAGCCTGGGCGCCGGTTACCAGACGTCCCCCCGCCTTCTGCAACGCGGAACGAAGTACTGCGATGACATCTTTCGCTTTTCCCGTTGCGGGAAACACCCGGCCGCCCCGTTCTGTCACCGTTTCCAGTCCCTGTTCCTGAAAGAAGCGCAGCAGGTCATCGTTGGTAAACTGTTGCAATGCGCTGAAAAGGAACTTGCCATTTCCCGGCAGATTGGGAATAAATTCTTCCATGGGACAGGCATTGGTGATGTTGCAACGACCTTTCCCGGTGATCATCATTTTTTTTCCCGGTTCCTTCATGCGTTCCAGTACAACCACGGAGGCGCCCTGTCTGGCAGCCGTGATGCCCGCCATAAGGCCTGCCGCTCCGCCGCCGATTACAATTACATCAGCCATTATGATTCCTTCTTTTTATGGTTTGGCCTTGCAGCATTTTCCCTGTTTGCCCTGAGGCCCGCGGTTCGTTTCGTCCTGCCGGTTCCTTTATATTCCGGTTTTTCTTCAGCTCTGCGCTTCGTCCGATGTTCCGGCTTGCGCACCGGCTGCCCTTCTGCCCTGCGTTCTGGCTTACGTTCCACGGCACGTTCCGTTTTCCCTTCCGGATTCCGTTTCAGTCCGCAGGCAGCCCTCAACTCTTCAATCTCTTCATGAAAGAGTTCGCGGCAGTCCCCCCGGCGGAGTCCGTCCAGGGTCAGCGTCCCCATCATCACGCGCCGCAGATAGCGCACCGGAAATCCGATGGCGTCACACATACGACGTACCTGACGGTTTCGCCCTTCATGGATCGTCACAGTAAAATGCGTCAGATTCTTTTCGTAATCGTATCCGGTCAGTACCACCACTGCAGGAGCCGTCATGCCGTCCTCCAGCTTTACGCCCACCCGGAGCAAATCCAGCTTCTCCTGAGGCACAATGCCCGGCACCGTCACCTCATAGGTCTTATCGACCTCATGGCTGGGATGGGTCAGAGCCTGAGCCAGTTCCCCGTCGTTGGTCAGCAGCAGCAGTCCTTCTGTATTGTAGTCCAGCCGTCCTACCGGATAGACCCGTTGGGGAATATCCTTAACATAATCTGCAACCGTTTTCCGCCCTTCCGGATCCTTCATGGTTGTCACCACGCCCCGGGGCTTGTAAAACAACAGATAGGTCTTACGCTCCCGGTGGATGGGATGGCCGTCCACCATAATGAAAGCATCGGGGCCTACTTTGGTCCCTAATTCTTTCACGACCTTGCCGTTTACCTTCACGCGCCCTGCAAGAATATATCCTTCCGCTTCCCGGCGGGAAGCCACGCCGGCCTGCGCCAGCACTTTCTGCAATCTCTCTTCCATTCTCTGTAATCCTAACTATGCATTATCTTTATCTGCGTCTTCCGCTTTACTGTCCGCCGCAGCCGCAACGGTATCCGTCACTGTCCCCGATTCCGCTTCCTCCTCGTCTTCCATCTCAAGGAGAGAAATCTGCTGCGGATGCCTGGCTGCATCTTCTGCCAGAATATCCGGCATGGCAGGCAGGTCTTTCAGCGTCTTTAATCCGAATACTTCCAGAAACCGTTTCGTAGTCTTATATAATATGGGTCGTCCGGCCGTTTCCTTTCGTCCGGCTTCTGCAATCAGCTCCCACTCCAACAGTGTGTTGACCACGCCGTCCACCTTCACCCCGCGGATTGCTTCCATTTCCGCCCGGGTCACGGGCTGCCGGTACGCAATGATTGCCAGGGTCTCCATGGACGCATTGGACAACTTCAGCTCCTGGGTATTAGCCAGTTGCAAAATTGCCTCATGATGGCATGCTTTGGTACAAAGCTGCCAGCCTTCCGCCACCTCCCGCAGTTCCAGGCCCCGTTTTTCCGTATTGTATTCTTCTTGCAACTGTCCCAGCAGCTCCCATGTCTGCGGTTTGTTCAGGCCCAGCAGTTCTGCCAGCTGCGGCACGCCGAGAGGTTCTCCCGCCGCAAACAGCAACGCCTCCAGCTGACCCAGCTTAAACTCCTGTTGCATCCGGTTCCCCTCCTATCAGCACCGGCTCCGGCACGTTACGCAAAAACAAATAAATCGGTGCAAACGCCACACTCTGGCTGATGCGCAACACCTTCAGCCGCAACAGCTCAAGTACGGCCAGAAACGAAGCCACCCGTTCACTGGTACTTCCCGTTTTCACAAAAGCCTTTTCAAATTCAATCCCTTCCGGGTATTCTCCCAGCAATCTGACAATGTCCTGCATCTTTGCACTGACATCATACTCCTGCCTTTCCACCACCGCAATCTGACGGCGGAGAGGACCGGTCAGCCCGGCAAGGGCCAAAAGCAGTTCACTCACCGGATAGTAATGCAGGTTACGAAGTTTGTTATCGGCAAAAAACGGTTTGCGGGTATGCTGTTGCGCCGCAGCCGCCTTCCTGAGCTCCAGCTGCCTGGCCACCGCTTTGATATGCCGGTACTCTACCAGCATCTGCACCAGCATCTCCCGGGGGTCTGCCTCATCCTCTTCTTCCAGTTCCGTCCTGGGCAACAGCATACGGGATTTAATCTGTAATAACAGGGACGCCATCACCAGGAACTGGCTTGCTTCCTCCAAATCCATCTCTGTCATGGTATGCAGATAGGCAATATACTGGTCGGTTATGGAAACAATAGGGATATCATAGATATCCATTTTGTTCTTTTCTATTAATTGTATCAACAGGTCCAGAGGGCCTTCAAATTGCAGGACCCGGACCACCGGATCGGCCATGTACGGACTCCTTCATTCAATTTCGTGCATGCGAAGCCGGGCAACTGTATTGCCGCGCAGGCTTCCCTCCCTCTTAAGGAAACACTGATTAAAACAAAATATTAGCTATTCCGTAACAAAGATGCAGGAACCAGGAAGCCAGGGGGCCGATGATCAGATTGGAAATACCACTGTACACAACGAGGATCAGGACAATAAACCCATAACGTCCTACAAAGTTTTCATATTTATATGCAGTCTCGTAGTCCATGAAGGTTTCCAATATTTTAGAACCGTCCAGCGGCGGGATAGGAATCAGATTGAAGAAAGCGAACCAGACGTTATACAACATGAGCCAGTAGAGAAACTGGTTCACCATGTTGCTGGACATCCCCAGGCTGCCCCGGGCCGTCATAATCAGTACCGCCACAAAGCACAGGAACAGGTTGGCTACCGGTCCCGCAGCCGCTACCTTTAACTGACCGGAACGGAAATCTTTGTAGTACCGGGGATCAATTTCCACCGGTTTGGCCCAGCCAAAGCCGCACAACACCAGCATCAGGGTACCGATAATATCCAGATGGGCCAGCGGGTTCAGGGTCAGCCGCCCCTGGAGACCGGGGGTCGGATCGCCCAGGCTGTCGGAAACACAGGCATGAGCATATTCATGGATTGTCAGCGCAATCAACAGCGCCGGCGCGCGAAACAATAATGTGGAAAAATCTAACACGGGTGTATCCTCCGTTTGTATGTTTTAATTATGTATTTAATAATGTAGTAAATTTGGTGCGCATACATAACCAATTTATTATAGCGCAAAAGCCCGAGGTTGTCTATTGTAAATATGTAAAATACTGTGAATTCAGTAACGGGGGGAGGAATAGCAAAACATGGCGAGTGTTTGCGTATTTTTATGAGACGAAATGAGCCGTCCGTGGCGAGACTGTTTGAGGGCGAAGCCCGAGTTTGGAAGCCACAGGTGAATGAGTCCATAAAAAAGCAAACAGGAGAGAGTTTTTCTATCACTCCCCCCGTCACTGAATTTCATTATTCTTACATTTTATTTCTCTCTCAACTTGTGATATAATAAATTAAACATACCACTTGATTACCCTGTTCCACAGATTCCCCCTTAAACAAAATATGCTACTACCATAATAATACTAAAAGAGGAGCGTGTTATCCATGCCATCACGTCAAGACATAACGCATTTCAGCCAGCACCTGTGGCGGAATATGAACGTACGGATCTACGGTGGGGCCGGCTGGCCGCTGCTGGTATTTCCTACCCAGGATGCCATGTGCGACAATTATGAAAATTTTGGGATGATCGATGAACTGGCCGAATATATTGATAAGGGACAGTTTCAGTTATTCTGCGTGGATACGGTGGACTGGGAAAGCTGGTCCGACATGTACGGCGACAAAGTGCTGCGGGCGGAACGGCAGGAAAATTATTACCGGTACATCGTTGATGAGTTGCTGCCCCTGATCCACGAGCACAATCAATCAGACAGGCGGCCATTCACCACCGGTTGCAGCATGGGGGCCACCCACGCCGCCATCATGTTCCTGCGCCGTCCCGATTTGTTTGAAGGCGTCATCGGCTTCTCCGGATGCTACGACGCCCACTACTTCTTCGGCGCCTGGATGAACAACACCCTGTACGACAATTCCCCCGCCACCTTTATGCCCAATTTGCCCGCGGACCATCCCTACATCAGGCTGTTCAATCAGCGGGTCATCATCTTCTGTGTCGGCCAGGGAGCCTGGGAAGACGAAGGCATACGCACCACCCGCGTACTGGACGAAGCGTTCCGGGCCAAAGGTATCGCTGCCTGGTGTGACTTCTGGGGTTACGACGTAAACCACGACTGGCCCTGGTGGAAGAAAATGTACCAGTACTTCCTGCCCCACGTGCTGAACCACTGCCGTAATCACGGACTGGAAGACGAATAAGCGGAGGAACAACACATACGCGCAGGCGAACCTCCCACATCTTTCCCAAATCAATTGGCGGTTTATCAAACTCCCGCCTGAAAGGATCTCAATATGAACTTTATCTTTATCTCCCCGCAGTTTCCCCGCACCTACTGGAACTGGTGTGACCGATTGAAGAAGAACGGAGCCAACGTACTGGGTATCGGCGATACCCCCTATGATGACCTGGCCCCGGAACTGAAACAATGCCTGACAGAATATTACAAAGTTGGAACCCTGGAAGATTATGACCAGGTATTTCGGGCCGTGGCTTTTTTCAGTTTTAAATACGGCAAGATCCACTGGCTGGAATCCAACAATGAATACTGGCTGGAACACGACTCCATGCTGCGAACGGATTTCAACATCCTCTCCGGTCCGGACGTAGATGAAATCCAGGCCTACCGCAGCAAGGCCGCTATGAAGCCCTATTATAGAAAAGCCGGTGTGCCAACTTGCAGACAGGCCCCTGTTACCACACAGGAAGAAGCAGAAAAGTTTATTAAAAAGGTTGGCTACCCCGTCATCGTGAAACCGGAATACGGCGTAGGTGCTGCTGCTACATGGCGCTTGGAAAACGAGGAAGACCTGGCTGCCTTCTTCGCAGAAAAACCGGAAGACGCCTATGTAATGGAAGAATATGTATACGGCTGGATCTGCTCCTACGACGCCATAGTGGATTCTCAAAGCAACGTGCTTTTTGAGTCCATGAGCATCTCCCCGCCCATCATGGACATCGTAAACGAGCAGACAGAACTGGTCTTCTATGTACCTCCGTCCGTAGAGCCCCAATTGCAGGAGCGGGGTCGCGCCACAGTGAAATCCTTTGGTGTGAAAAGCCGCTTCGTGCACATGGAATTCTTCAAGCTAACCAAAGCCAAAAAAGGGTTGGGAAAGGTTGGAGATTTCGTGGGACTGGAAGTTAATATGCGCCCCGGCGGCGGCTACATGCCCGATATGATGGACTTCGCCCACTCTACTGACGTGTACCAGCTCTGGGCCGACATGATCTGTTTTGACGAGCGACGTCTGCCGGAGAATCCGGAACAGCAGTACTGCGTATTTTTCGGACAGCGTGATCGGTTCCGCTATGTCCATAGCAAGGAAGACATTTTGGCAAAGTATGGCAGCGGCATCAAAATGTGCGAGCGCATGCCCGACATCCTCTCCAGCGCTATGGGTAACCAGATGTACACGGCCCTGCTTCCAACCAAAGAGGATATGGATGAGTTTGTAAGGTACGTTGGTGAAAAAGCGGAAAATTTCAAAGACGCCATCGATTATGAAGACGCTTACGAACAGGAAGAATGCCACCAGGCAGACTGAATACGAAAAACGGATTAACAGAAAACGATAAACTGATTCATAATGCAAAAGCGACGGATTCACATCCGTCGCTTTACTAATTTCACTTTAAACCACAATAAATAGCAAGCTTTATTTTTGGCTCGTTATATTTAAGGAAACGATGATTAATTCGTCTGCACGTTGACTGGCGCTTTTTGTGACTGACTGCTTCAATGTTCCTCAACGCAGCTACGGAAACCCATTACAGGCAACTTACTAACTCACACCCGGTTCCATCATTACAGGACAGCATTGATTACAGAATTGTTTATATACCAGTCAAAAACGCGGTTACGGTTTCAGTAATATCATCGGCGCCTAAAATTCCACTGACGACTGCGGCGCCATCAGCACCGACAGCTAATACCTGCTGATAGTTGTTCAGAGTTATGCCGGCTATCCCAACGATGGGGATACGTACGGCCTTGCGAATAACCCGAAGACCTTCCAAACCTAACGGCACAGTATCTTTTTTTGTATTTGTGGCAAAGACAGCCCCGCACCCCAGGTAATCTGCTCCGGCAGCCTCTGCTGCCAGGGCTTCCTGTACATTATGTGCCGTGGCGCCGATAATAAAGTGTTTTTCTGTTTGTAGAACAGATTTTGCAGTTTGGCTCGTCGTGGCAGCTTCCATCCGATGGACTGAAGCACGCTCCGCCACCGTTTCAAAATCCGGTTGACAGGCCGCAGCGTTGTTGACTGCAAAAAGATCTGCCAATCTCCGTGCCTCTGCGACCGGTATATCGTCCTGCCCCAGATGTACCCCGTCAGCCCCCGACAACAGGGCGATATCTAACCGGTCGTTTACCAGCAGGGGTACGTTGTATCGGTGACACAGTCTGCGCAACGCGATTGCCTTTTCCAGCATACTTCTTCCCAGACCGGTCTTCTCCCGGTACTGTACCAGCGTCACACCTGCCTGCAAGGCTTCCTCCACCGCATGGAATAAATCTCTGCCGGGCGGCATACAATTTTCATCGGTAACCAGGTATAAGCGTAAATTAATGTTCTTCATAGCTGTAACGTGCAAGGGAGCCGATGACCACCCGGAAAAGCCCCATCTGATGATACCGGGCAACGCCAACACAGTGAGCGTGCGCAGTGAGCAGGTTAGAGACGGGAGGACATCGACTCCTCATAGTATAATTTTAAAAAACAGATTTCACCATGGCCGCAACATTGGCAGCCGTCATTCCGTAGTGTTCTGCCACCACGCCGCCTGGCGCCGAAGCCCCAAACCTATTGATACCCAGTACCCGGTCTTCCCTTCCGGTATACCGCGTCCAACCCAAGGTTACCCCTGCTTCTACCGCAAACACAGGAACAAATTTTGGCAATACACTTTCTTTATAAGCTGCACTCTGCTCTTCAAACACTTCCATGGACGGCATGCTCACCACTGCTACATCGATTTCTTCTTCCGCCAGCAGTTTCTGCGCCTCTAGGGCAATCTTTACTTCCGAACCGGTTGCGATGATCACCGCTTTAGCCAGGTCTTTAGCAGGACTCAGCACATACCCGCCCTTTATGGCGCCTGCCTGTACTGCTTCCGCATATCCATTCAGCACCGGTAAATTCTGCCGGCTCAGACACAGGGACACCGGTCCGGTCTTATGCTCAACAGCATACTTCCAGGCTGCCGCCGTTTCCAGCGCATCTGCCGGTCTGAATACTACGGAGTTGGGAATCATACGCAGGCTCATCACCTGCTCGATGGGCTGATGGGTAGGACCGTCTTCCCCTACCGCGATACTGTCATGGGTAAAGACGAACAGGGACTGGATTTCCATAAGAGCCGCCATGCGGATAGCAGGACGCATAAAATCCGAGAACACAAGGAACGTTGCGCCAAAGGGGATTAACCCGCCGTGGACTGATAAACCGTTGACGATGCAACCCATAGCATGTTCCCGCACGCCAAAGTGGACATTGCGGCCGGTGGGTTCCACTTTGCTGTAGTAACCGCAGGCTTTCATCACCGTTTTGTTAGAGGGACCCAGATCCGCACTGCCGCCAGCCAGTTCCGGTACTAGTTCCGCCAGTTTTTGTAAAATATCACCAGAGGCAGCCCGCGTAGCCACACTGTCCTTCTCTTTAAAGAGTTTTTCCAACTCTGCCAAATTGACAGAACGGTTACCGGAAAGGGAAGCTAACAACTCTCCTGTCAGTTCCGGATACTTGGTTCCGTAGGCTTTTAATAATTCGTTCCAGTCTGCTTCTGCCTGAGCACAGGCCGGAATCTTACCGGCAAAGTACTCTTTCACTTCGTCAGGCACCACGAAGCTCTGTTCCGGATCCCAGCCGGCAGCTTCCTTGGTGGCTTTCAGCGCATCGGCCCCCAGAGGTTCCCCATGACAGGAAGGACTGTCCTGCTTCGGGCTGCCGAAGCCGATATGGGTCCGCACGATGATCAGGCTGGGATGTTCGGTATCTGCTTTGGCTTCCTTTACAGCGGCTTCCAACGCAGCCAGATCTTCGGAACTGTCTACCCGCAGCACCTGCCAGCCGTAGCCTTTGAAGCGGGTCTTTACATCTTCCGTAAAGGCAATGTCGGTGTTCCCTTCTATGGTAATCTTATTGTCATCATACAGATAAATCAGCTTGCCCAGGCCCATCGTACCCGCCAGGGAAGCCGCTTCCGAAGCCACCCCTTCCATCAGGTCGCCGTCGGAAACCAGTCCGTAGGTGTAGTGATCGATAATCGCAAAGTCCGGCTTGTTGTATTTAGCTGCCAGCATACGTTCTGCCAGAGCCATGCCTGCCCCCATGGCAAACCCGTGGCCCAGCGGACCGGTGGATACGTCTACCCCGGGAGTAACGCCGTATTCCGGATGGCCCGGGGTCTTGCTCCCCCACTGCCGAAAGTTTTTAAGGTCATCTATGGTAATTTCGTAACCGGCCAGATGCAGCATGGCGTACAGCAACGCCGAACCGTGGCCCGGGGACAGCACGAACCGGTCCCGGTTGAACCATTTGGGATCTGCCGGATTGTAGCGCATAAACTTATCCCACAGGGTAAACATCAGGGGCGCGGTGCCCAGGGGGAACCCCGGATGCCCTGATTTCGCCTTTTCCACTTCGTCTGCCGCTAAAAAACGTAATGTCTGTACGCAGGTTTCCTGAATCATAGTCATGATGTCCTCCCGGAATTAAAAATTGAGTAAATCTGTCGTTACGACTGTAAATAACATAATCTCTGACAATATATTATACCATTTGTGAGAGGATAATGCTATAAGAATTGCAATATAAAAAACTGCCATGCAAAACAACACGGCAGTTTTTCATTTAAGGATTATTCACTTATCAAACGATTCTTATTCTGCTTCTTTCTTGCGTTCTTCAATGATCTTTTCCGCCATCTTGGCCGGCACATCTTCGTAATGGTCAAACTTCATTTCAAAGGTACCCATGCCCTGGGTCAGCGCCCGCAGATCTACGGAGTATTCCATGATTTCCGCATAAGGAACCTGGGCTTCTACCCGACTGATGCCTTCTTCTACGCTCTGCATGCCCAGGATACGGCCGCGCTTGGAGTTCAAATCACCGATAACGTCGCCCATCATGCTCTCTGCACAGAGAACATACAGATTGTAGTAGGGTTCCATCAGAACCGGTTTGGCTTCTTCCATAGCTTTCTTGAACGCGATACTGGAAGCGGTCTTAAATGCCATTTCCGAAGAGTCAACGGGATGGTAGGAACCGTCAACCAGAGTAATGCGTACGTCCACAACCGGGTAACCGGCCAGGATACCGTGCTGCATGCAGTCCTGCATACCTTTTTCCACAGCGGGGATGTACTGACGGGGTACCGCGCCGCCGAAAATCTTATCTACGAACTCAAAACCGCTTCCCGGCGGCAGGGGTTCCATATCGATCACAACGTCGCCGTACTGGCCATGGCCGCCAGACTGTTTTTTATGTTTGCCCTGTACATGGGCTTTGCCGCGGATGGTCTCACGGTATTCAACCTGAGGCGCACGCAGGTCGGCTTCCACGCCGAATTTCCGTTTCATGCGCTCCATGATGATTTCGATGTGCTGGTCGCCCATACCGCTTACCAGCATTTCCTTGGTTACCGGGTTGCGGCTCATAATGATGGTGGGGTCTTCGTCCATGAGGCGGCTCAGGGCATTGGAAATCTTGTCTTCTTCCCCTTTCTTCTTGGCGAAAATAGCCCGGGTATACATGGGCAGCGGGAAAGCGATAGGAGCGAACAGAACCGGGTTGGCCTTGTCGCTGAGGGTATCGCCGGTTACCGTGAACTGTAATTTCGAGGTTACGCCAATATCACCGGCGGTGATTTCTTTCATCGCAATCTGGTTCTTGCCGCGCATGGTGAATACGTTGGCAATACGTTCGTCTTTTTCACGGCTGGAGTTGTAAACCATGCTGTCGGCTTTGATGGAGCCGGAGAACACACGGATAAAGCTCAGACGGCCTACGAACGGATCGGAAGTGGTCTTGAACACCAGGGCCGCCATGGGGGCGCCTGCGTCACGGGTTACTTCTTCGCCGGTCGCAACGTCTTTTACCTTATAATCGTTCAGGATAGCAGGGTACGTATAGTCGATGATAGCATTCATAGTGCGGCCCAAGCCGATGTTCTTGAGAGCACTGCAGCAGATCATGGGGAAAATGTGAGCCTGACGGATACCCTGGATCAGGCATTTTTTGATTTCTTCGTCGGAAATGGTCTCCCCTTCCAGATAACGCATCATGCACTCGTCATCGGCTTCTACGGCGGCTTCTACCATCTTTTCATGCATGTCTTCCGCATAAGCTTTCAGGTCATCCGGAATCTCGATCTCATCGGAACCGTTGCCGTTCTTGCGATAGGCTTTCATCTTAACGCAGTCAATAACGCCTTCGAATTTATCTTCTTTGCCCAAAGGCAATTCCAGAGGCAGTACTTTCTTGCCGAATTTATGGCGCAGGTTTTCCAGGATGCTGTCGAAGTCCGCATTTTCACGGTCCATCTTGTTCACCAGCAGAATGCGGGGCAGACCGGCTTCTTCCGCCAGCTTCCAGCACTGCTCGGTACCTACCTGTACGCCAGCGGTGGCATTGATTACGATCAGAGCGCTGTCTACAGCCCGGAAAGCGCCTTTTACTTCCGCAACGAAATCGGCGAAGCCCGGGGTATCGATAAAGTTGATCTTGCTGTCGCGCCATTCAACCGGAGCCAGCGTAGCGTTTACGGATACGCCGCGTTTAATTTCTTCCGGTTCATAGTCCGTGGTGGTAGCCCCATCTTCTACTTTGCACATACGATCAATCGCACCAGCGCGGTACAGCAAAGCTTCCGTTACAGATGTGGTTCCGGCCCCACCGTGACCTACAATGGCCACATTTCTAATTTTGTCGCCTGTATAAGCTTTCATGAGTGAATTCCCCCTTTGAATTATTTATACATGAATATATTATACTATAAAGTGAAAGAAAGGTAAACTGTTTATGTGAAGAATCAGAGGCATTCCTGTTTTTACTCTGCATTCTTCCACATCTCTACAAAGTGATGCACAGGACCGTGCCCGTGCCCTAACGCAATGCCATGCCTGATACCAGTGGTCACGTAAGCTTTGGCTGCCGTAACGGCTTCCGTCAGGTCCATGCCCCTGGCCAGGTTGGATGCTAATGCGCTGGACAGGGTGCAACCGGTTCCGTGGGTATGTTCAGTCTGAATCCGTTCGCCCGGCAACCAGGTTCCATTTTTGCCGTCGTAAAGATAATCGTCGGCCCGTTCTCCTTCCAGGTGTCCGCCTTTTACCAGTACGGCCTTGGCTCCTAAACCGATAATGCAGGCCGCTGCCTTTTCCATGTCCTCTTCGGTGCAAATGGAAAAACCACAGATGGATTCTGCTTCCGGCAGGTTGGGAGTCAGCAGCGTGGCACAAGGCAGCAATTCCTTAATTAAAGCGTCGCAGGCTTCCTGCTGCAGCAACGGATACCCGCTTTTCGATATCATAACGGGGTCTACTACCACTATCGGCGGTTTCCACTTTTTCAGGGCCTCTGCTATGGCATGAATACTTTCCTGTCGTGAAACCATACCAATTTTTACAGCATCTACCCGTATGTCACTGAACACGGCATCGATTTGCGCTGTGATGATTTCGGGAGTGATATCCTGTACCGCTGTAACGCCACAGGTATTTTGCGCCGTCACCGCTGTAATCACGCTCATGCCAAACACGCCATGGGCCGCAAAGGCTTTGAGATCAGCCTGAATGCCGGCGCCGCCGCTGCTGTCGCTGCCGGCAATCGTAAGTAAGTGTTTCATAGTACCTCCATGGTAATTAATTCGCAAAACTCCTGGCCCCAGCGGGGGATTCTGAATAAGCGGAGCGCTATGAAGAATTCACCGCTGAGGCCTCAGTCTGTTAAATTTTTCCTTTCATGGATAAAATTCCTAAAGCAGCCAGCGATTTACCATCATATAAGGTACCGTCTTCAATCATTGACAGTAATTTTTCTTTCGGTATCGCTTCCACCGTTATAAACTCATCCGGGTCCGTGTGCTGCTCATGACGGTGAAGGCCCGTAGCCGCATACAGATAAATCACTTCATTAGTAAAGCCCGGAGTTGTGGCAATAACCCCCAGATACTCCCAATGGTCCGCCTCATACCCGGTTTCTTCCGACAGTTCCCGCACGGCACAGACGTCTTTGTCCTCTCCCGGATCAATTTTCCCGGCAGGAATCTCGTACATAACCGTACCCATGGGATACCGGAACTGTTTCACGAAGATGATACTGCCGTCAGGCAGGATGGGTACCACGGCAATGGCGCCCTGATGGTCTGCCATTTCCCGTGTGGTAGTACGACCGTTGGGCAGGCGCACCGTGTCTACATGTACATGCAGCAGTCGGCCGTCAAAAGCGGGCTTGCTGCTGACAAAAGTTTCGTCTAATGCCGGATCACTCATCTTTTTTAACATTTTCATTCCTCTTTTCAAAACAGCAGTTGCTTATTGTTTTTAAATTTATCAGCGGCCTTAAGCAGCGCGGCCGCGCTTTCTGCCGCAGCTTTGGTATTGTGCTCCCCGGCGGCCATGCGAACCAGTTCCTCAACTCTCCCTGTTTCATCCAACGTGGTCAGACTGGTTCTGGTCCGGTTTTCTTTCGTTTCTTTCCGAATCCGGATATGCCGATCTCCGAAAGCCGCAATCTGGGCCAGATGCGTTATGCATATCACCTGCCCCCGGCGGGCGATAAGCGCTAGTTTCTCAGCCATTTTCTGGGCTGTGACGCCCCCTACTCCGGTATCGATTTCATCGAACACCATCGTATTGACTCCACTGATACCAATCAGTACGGTTTTCAGGGCCAAAGCCAGGCGGCTCAGTTCACCGCCGGATGCCACCCGCCCCAGGGGCTGCAAAGGTTCTCCTGCATTGGCGGAAAACAGGAGTTCCATTTGGTCTTTGCCTTCTATGGAAAAATCCGGTTTTTCCGTAAAAGCAATCTGCAATTTACCGTCCGGCATAGCAAGGTCATGAATGTGAGTCTCCACATCCCTGCAGAGCTTTTCCGCATTCTGTTTTCGCAAAGCCGTCAGGGCTTTAGCTTTGGAAGTCAGTTCTGTCGTTATTGATGCCAGTTCCTTCTGTGCATTGGCAATGCGGTTGTCCAGATCCTGCAGTTGTTCCTGTTGCTCTTTAGCCTGAGCCAGATAAGCCAGCACCGCTTCTTCACTGCTGCCGTATTTGCGCTGCAGCCGGTACAAAAGATCCAGCCGCTCCTGCACTTCTGTCATCCGGTTTGGATCAAAATTCTGGTTTTCCACATAGTTCTGAAGCTGACCGCAGGCGTCGTCTGCAGCAATCCACGCTCCGTCTATTCCTTCATACACAGCCTGCAGACGGCTGTCATAACGGATTGCAGCGGCAATTTGTTCTCTGATTTCCGCCAGCTGGCTTAAAGCGCCGTTTTCCTGCTCCAGCATTTCGTAAGCCTGATGCAGGGCGTTTAGGATCTTGCCGCTGTTTTGCAGCAATTTAGCCTCTTCCTTCAGGGCTTCTTCTTCTCCCACTTTAATATTGGCGTCCCCGATTTCCTGTATCTCCCAGGCCAGTCGATCCAACAGGCGTTCCCTCTGGCTTCCCTGCTCTTCCAGTTTCTGCAGGTTCTCCCGGGCCGCTTCATATTCTTTGTACTTTTCCTGATATGCTCCCAACACCTGTTCTGCCTGCTTTCCTCCAAAGGCATCTGTAAAGAACCTTGGCGCTTTGGACTGCAGCAGCAGTTGATTTTCGTGCTGCCCGTGAATATCCACCAGCAATTCGGCGAATCGTTTCAACACTGCCAAAGGCACCGGGATGCCGTTGACACTGCTCTGGCTTTTCCCGGCAGCTGTCACTCTGCGTTTTAAAAACAAAAAATCATCTGCTTCAATGCCCTGTTCCTGTAGCAGTGCACTGATTCTTTCATCTTGTACATCGAAGACGGCCTGTACCCAGAAAGCATCGGTGCCGGTACGGACCATACCGGCTGCAGCCCGGCCTCCCAGGGCGATGCCAAACGCATCGACAAGGATGGATTTACCCGCGCCGGTCTCTCCGGTAAATACCGTAAAGCCACGGTCAAAATTCACCTTAGCGTCTTCAATTAATGCAAAATTATGCACGTGCAATGATTGCAACATATTAATATATCATCTTCCTTTTAATTCTTTAAACTTAAGGAAACACTGATTAATTCGTCTCCTTAAAATAGTTGGCAAAATCCGCCGCTACGCTGTCGTTTTCCACAGCCACGAAGATGGTATCGTCCCCAGCCACGGTACCCATGACTCCGACCCATTTCATACTGTCAATCGCAAACGCTACACCCTGGGCAGTTCCCGGCAAAGTGTGAAGCACCACCAGATTGCCTCCCGCCCATACAGAAATCACGGAGTTTCGCACCAGTCGCTCCAGTTGTTCGGAGGACATCATATGGCTGCGTTCCTTAGGAAAGGCATAGCGATATCCGCCTCTCATGTCGGAGACCTTGATCAGCATCAGTTCTTTTATGTCCCTGGACACCGTGGCCTGGGTTACCGGATAACCGCTTTCCTGCAGGGCTTTAGCCAGGTCATCCTGTGTCTCGATATGTCTTGTTTCTACCAAATTTCGAATCAGTTGGTGACGTTCCTGCTTTTTCATGACATCTCTCCTTGTAAAAGTAAAAGAATGATTGCCGTGTGATTGTGCCAAAAACAAGGAATGAATCCGTATACGCTTAGGCACTACGCCAAGACATCAACGCAGCCATAAATAAAAACGGCAAGCTTACAAGTCTCTTATCAGTTTTTCCTGCCAGGTCTCGTAGTAACTCTTATCTGTCAGCCGTAACAACCGCAGAAACTGGCGGTTCTTTGAAATTTTCACAACATCCTTCTGTCCGATTTCGCAAACCGGTATCCCGTCAGCCGAAAGGGCCATGGGACTGGTGTTCCGGGGCAGCAGGCGGATTTCCACTTCTTCCGTAGCAGGAATGACCAGAGGCCGGGTGGCCAGAGAGTGAGCGCAAATGGGTGTGATGACCATGACGTCCATGCCAGGCTGTACCAAAGGCCCCCCCGCGGAAAGCGAATAGGCGGTAGAACCGGTGGCTGTGGCCACGATGAGCCCGTCCGCAGCATACCGGGCGGAAGGCTTCCCGTTGATATACAGTTCCATGTGGTTGGTGGTGGACAGGTTACTGCGGGCTGCTACAAATTCGTTGATAGCCAGCTCGTTTTGCGGAGTCTTTCTGCCTTCCGCAAAGGTCTGGGCCTGCAACAGACAGCGTTTTTCAATGGAATACCTGCCATCCGTCAGCAGCTGGAACGCCTGTTCCATCGTATCATATTCAATTTCTGCCAGAAATCCCAGATGGCCGAAGTTTACGCCGAAGACCGGCACATTGATTTTCACCATATCCCGGGCCATGCGCAGGAACGTGCCGTCACCTCCCAGAGAAACAGCTGCCGTCAGCTGGGAATTGCGTCCGGCAAAGGGTTCCAGACTGTACATTTCCGCAAGTTTGTCCGGCAGTACTACCGTGATCTTGTATTTGCGACACAGGGCCAGAATCGCTTCAAAGTGAATACGCACCTTGACGATGCTCATGTTGGGGAAAATCCCAAGACGTATGTTATCCATGATTACTTCCTTTGACACCGCAGCCGCACTGGAAGCAGCTACGGTTATTATTAGTAAATTACCCGGAGTGCTGAATAAGCATTTGCAATACAGGGATACTGTGTTTTGAGTTACTTATCCAGCACAGCATGAGAAGCTGTTACAATGGTATCAATGTCGATGGACAGTGCAGTGTTTTGCACTTCCGGCACAACCTTGTCCCGGTCCGCTTGTGTCCCATCAACTTTGCCAGCCCCTGACCCGCTTCCGGTAGTCAGGTACAACAGATACTCGATGTTTCCTTCCGGCCCTTTTACCGGAGAAAAATCCAGACCACCGATAGTGAATCCTTCTTCCTGTGCTAAAGTAATGATGCGCCGAATGACTTCTTTGTGCACTTCCGGGTCCCGCACCACGCCTTTTTTGCCGATGTGTTCCTTACCTGCTTCAAACTGGGGCTTAATGAGAGCAAGAACAAAAGCATCGGGTGCCAGCAGTTTTTTCACCGCAGGCAGAATCTTATCCAGCGAGATGAAGGCCACGTCGATAGAGGCCGCATCCAATTGTTCCGGCAGACTGTGCTCGTCCAGTGTGCGGGCGTTAGTCCGTTCCATGTTGATGACCCTGGGGTCATTGCGCAACTTCCAGGCCAACTGACCGTACCCCACGTCGATGGCGTAGACTCTGCTTGCCCCGTTCTGCAGGGCACAGTCTGTGAAGCCCCCGGTAGAAGCGCCGATATCTGCCATCACTTTGCCGGTTACTGTCACGGGAAACACCTGCAGGGCTTTTTCCAGTTTCAGCCCGCCCCGGCTTACATATTTTAATTGGTCTCCCAGAAGACGGATTTTTGCTTCCGTTTTCACGGTGGTACCCGGTTTATCTATTTTCTGTTCGTCCACCAGCACCTGTCCCGCCATGATGGCTGCCTGTGCCCGAGCCCGGCTTTCAAAAAAGCCCTGTTCTACGAGAAAAGTGTCGAGACGGATCTTTTTCGGTTTATCCATATGAATCACTTCTATAACCAATGAGAGATTTTCTCCGCCATCTGTTCCGGCATCAGTCCGATGTCATGCAGCAACAGTTTCCTGTCACCCTGTGAGATGAATTCATCCGGAATGCCAAAGGGCAGCACGGCGGTCATATGCAACAGACCATAACTGTTCAGGGCTTCCATCACTGCATCCCCTACGCCGCCTTTCAATACCCCTTCTTCCATGGTGACGATACGGTGGGTTTTGGCTGCATTTTCACAAAGCAGGTCCTCGTCAAGAGGTTTGGCGAAGCGCATGTTCACTACACCGGCGCTGATACCTTTTGCGGTTAGCAGGTCCGCGGTCTTTTCGGCTTCCGCCACCATACTGCCGATAGCCCATATGGTAAGGTCACTGCCTTCCCGCAGGGTCTCCGCCTTACCGATGGGCAGTGTGTGCAGAGGTTCACTGAGATCCGCTCCCACGCCGCTGCCTCTGGGATAGCGCAGGGAGATAGGACCGTCGTTGTATTCTATGGCTGTCCACAGCATGTGCCGCAGCTCGTTTTCGTCTTTAGGCGCCATCACTGTCATGTTGGGCATGGGAATCAGATAGGCATAGTCGAACACTCCGTGATGGGTGTAGCCGTCGTCCCCTACCAGACCGGCCCGGTCCATACACAGCTTCACCGGCAGGTTCTGCATGCAGATGTCGTGAATCACCTGGTCGTAAGCCCGCTGCATGAAGGTAGAGTAAATGGCTGCCACTGGTTTAATGCCTTCCGTAGCCAGCCCCGCTGCGAAAGTCACCGCGTGTTGTTCCGCAATGCCTACGTCAAAGAAGCGGTCCGGGAAACGTTTGGCGAACAGGTTGGTTCCGGTGCCGTCGGGCATAGCTGCCGTAATGGCTACAATGGATTTATCTTTTTCCGCCAGTTCCACCAGAGTTTTGCCAAAGACGCTGGTGTAAGTAGGCGGCGCCCCGGGTTTGCTGATTTTCTTCCCGGTAGCAATATCAAAGGGACCTGTTCCGTGAAATTCGTTGGCCCGTTCTTCCGCTGGGGCGTAGCCCTTGCCTTTTTTGGTGATAACGTGAATCAACACCGGGCCGTCTTCCCGTTTGGCTGCAGTCAGCATGGGCAGAAGGTCCTCGATGTCATGGCCGTCCACAGGCCCGAAGTACTTAATACCCAAATGTTCGAACATGGACTCAGGGGCTACCAGATATTTGACCCCGCCCTTCACCCGTTCGATAACTTCCAGCACATCGTCACCGTGCTTCATATCCCCCAGCCAGTTTTCCACATTACGCTTCAGCTTATTGTAGGTCTCCCCGGTGCGCAGCTGATACAGGTACTGGGACATGGCTCCCACGTTTTTGGAGATGGACATCTCGTTATCGTTGAGGATGATGATAAGCCTTCGCTTGGTATCCCCGATATGGTTAAGGGCTTCGAAGGACATACCGCCTGTCATGGCGCCGTCGCCGATGACAGCCACCACCTGAAAGTCCTCGCCTTTCAGGTCACGGGCCGCCGCAATGCCATCCGCCGCCGAAAGGGACGTGGAAGAATGACCCACACCGAAGGCGTCGTGCTCACTTTCCTGCCGTTTGGGGAAGCCGGAAAGACCTTTGTACTTGCGCAGGGTGGGAAAGGCTGCTTTTCGTCCTGTTAAAATTTTATGAATATAGGCCTGATGCCCTACATCAAATATAAGCTTGTCTTTGGGAGAGTCAAAAACCCGGTGAAGGGCAATGGTCAGTTCCACGGCCCCCAGGTTGGGAGCCAGGTGCCCACCGTTTTTGGACACGACTTCAATGATCAGCTGCCGGATTTCCGCCGCCAGCTGATTCATTTCCGCCAGTGTGAGAGTTTTCAGGTCCAGGGGGCTGTTGACTCTGTCCAGAATTTTATCAGACATTGGGTTTTACCTTTCAGTTGATTCCTGTTATATGGCGCCGCGAAAGCGCCTGCGCCACAGAGGCGGCAAAGACGCTGTGCGTCACCGTGTGAGAGTTATGTGAAACGTTGGCGCGTATGCGTTGCGCCTGTAGATTACGCTGCCTGAACAGCAATGTTGCAGCGAATGAGCAACACGCGCTCAGTTCTTACGGTTGGTCATCAGCTTAGCGATTTCCCGCAGGGCTTCTGCATTTTCCCCAAAGGAATCCAGGCAGGCCAGAGCTTCTTTTGTCGTTTCATCTGCCATCTTCCGGGCCGTTTCCAGTCCGAAAAGTGAAACATAGGTTGACTTGTTGTTTTTCTCGTCGCTGCCGATGGGTTTGCCCAGTTCTTCCGCGGTACTGGTCACATCCAGAATGTCGTCCTCAATCTGGAAGGCCAGGCCGATAAGTTCCGCAAAACGTGTCAGGGCAAGGAGCTGTTCGTCCGTAGCTCCCGCCAGGTGGGCGCCCCCCCGCACAGCTGCGATGAACATGGCGCCGGTTTTTCCTTCGTGGAGGGTCTTTAACTCTTTGGCCGTGATCTGCCGGTTCTCCGCGTCCAGATCCAGGGCCTGTCCTCCTACCATGCCAAAGTTGCCGGCGCACATGGCGGTTTCGTGAACTACTTCTACCAAGGTAGAAGGCTTCACGTTTCGCTGTTCCAGCATCACTTCAAAAGCCAGAGTAAGCAGACCATCCCCGGCCAGCACCGCCATGGCCTCCCCAAAAACCTTGTGGTTGGTAAGGCGGCCCCGCCGGTAGTCATCGTTGTCCATGCAGGGCAAATCATCATGAATCAGGGAATAAGTATGAATCATTTCCAGTCCGCAGGCTGCGGGCAGGAAATCGTAGCCGTTGGCTCCCACCGCTTCCGCTGTAGCCATCAGCAGAATGGGACGCAGGCGTTTACCTCCCGCCAACAGGCTGTATTTCATGGCATCGTCCACGTTGGAGATGCCCCGCTTTTCCATGCGTTTTTCCAAAAAATTGTTAACCAGCTTTTTGCGGGTGTCGTAGTATTGCTGAAAGTCCATCTGTTCCTCCTGTTGTTGACTGTGTGCTTGCCAGGTGATTTTTGCGAAGGACAAGGAAATGACTCGCCAACGCAGTGAGACTACGTCAAGAGGCATTGACGCAGTCTTTCACAAAAAGCACCGGCAAGCATTACTCCTCCTCGTCCGGCTCCTCAAACTCTTCTGTATGGAAGTTATCATCGTTCACGGGACTTACTACCAGTTTCTGCACGGCTGCTTTTGCAACCTTCAGTTTTTCCATGCAAATGCGGCTCAGTTCCGTGCCTTTTTGGAATTCTTCAATGGCCTCTTCCAACGGCAGGTCGCCGCTTTCCAGTTTTTCCACTGCGGCTTCCAGTTCTGCCAGGGCTTCTTCAAATTTCATGTTTTTGTTAATCTTTTTTGCTGCCATATTCGTCGCGCCTTTCTGTTTTTAAAGGAAAACACTGCTGAATCAATCTATATATAGTATCTAACTTGGATTACTATTCTATTCGTTTAGTTAACGGTTTTTGAATTCTCTGTCCTTGGTATGACATCCTGCACCACGGAGCAGATTTCCCCGTCTTGAAGCCTTGTCCTGATTTCTTCGCCCCAGTGCACGTCATTTGCAGATTTGATGATTTTTCCCTGTTCATTACTGGTAAAGGAGTATCCTCTTCCTAAAATCTTCAGGGGACTCACCGCGTCCAAATGGGCAGCCAGCAGTAAAAATTGCTGTTCTTGCGACGCAGACAGATCTTTTGCCAGTGTAATAAGCGCATTCCACGTACTCTGAAATTTCATTTCGAAGGGTTCCCAGAGTGTTTTTTGTTTATCCAGAGTTTTCTGTGCTGTGGCAAGCCTTTGTTCCGGTTTAATCAGCAGATGTTCGGGATGCTGTAACATTCTTAAAGCCTGCCGTACTCTTCGCTCCGGCTCAAGCAACAGTTTTTCCGGACGCTGCAGCGCTTTCATGGCCTGCTGCAACCGTAATTCCCGGTTTTCCAGACGCCGGGGCAATGTCTGTTGTAACTTCATCAATGCTTTGTCCAGTCTCTCTTCCGCTCTGTCTGTGATGCGGAGAGGATCCTGCAGCATACGGCTTCGCATAAGCCGCTGCAATGTCTCTGTTCTCTGCTGCAGCATACGGTTCATGGCGAGGGTCAGGCGTTGCTTTTTGTCCACCACCTGCCGCCGTAGCAACCGGGTATCTTCTACCGCCAGTTCCGCCGCCTGGGACGGCGTAGCTGCCCGCCGGTCTGCTGCAAAGTCACTGAGAGTAAAATCCGTTTCGTGACCCACAGAAGAAATCACCGGAATCACCGACGCTGCTATGGCCCGGACTACGATTTCTTCGTTGAAGGCCCACAGGTCTTCCATGGAACCACCGCCCCGGCCTACAATGAGTACATCCGCAAGCTGATGCCGGTTCATAAAGCGTATGGCATGGGCGATATCCCCCGCCGCGGCCTTGCCCTGAACCTGCACCGGATATAACAGAAGCTTCACCCCGGGATTTCTTCGCCGGGACACGGTAATCACATCCCGCACTGCCGCCCCTGCCGGGGAAGTAATGATACCCACCGTCCGGGGATGAGCCGGGATTGCTTTTTTCCGCTCTGCAGCAAACAGGCCTTCCGCTTCCAGTTTGCTTTTCAGCTTTTCATAGGCCTGCATCAGACTGCCGATACCTTCTTCAATCAGCATATCCGTGTACAGCTGGTACACCCCGTCCCGCTCATAGATGCCTATATGACCGATGGCCAAAACAGTGTCTCCGTTGACAGGATATTTTATCAGCTGCCGGGCCTGACGCTGGAACATGACACATTTCAGCACGCCGTTTTCATCTTTTAAGGAAAAATAGCAGTGCCCGGAGGGATAGCGTTTGAAATTGCTGATTTCGCCACGGACCTGCACATTGGCAACGAGACCGCTGCCTTCCACCAGATTTTTAATCAGGTGGTTCATTTCCGTGACGGTATAGGTATGGACTTCAGCCATGATTTCTCCCCAAGGTTTGTAATCTGTTGTCGTAAAGCGCAACCTGCGATTGCGGACAGCCTGAGTCTAAGTCTTGTTTATATATCGGTGCTGTAGTAATTGTTTTTTACCCTTCCTGCTGTCGCCGCGCATAAGCTGCACAGCCAGAAGCGTTGTCACCGCTGTAGCGGTTTTCCGGCAGCCAGACTTTTATCTGCCGCCTGGATAGTTTTTCGATGATGCGGTTGCGTATCCATCGATTGGCGGACACGCCACCAGCCAGGATCACATCTTTTACTTGATGTTCCGCTGCTCCGTTCCGAATCATGCGGACAAAGGTTTCTGCCAGTCCCCACTGTACACCGGCCGCAATATTTGCAGCAAAGTTGTTTTGTTTAATTTGACGAAGCACCCAGGTACAGGGACCGGAAAAGCTTACGTTTGTTTTATGTACGGAAACAGGAATCTCCATAATCTCTGTGTGCTGCTCTGCCAGCTTTTCCAGAGCCGGCCCCGCAGGGAAATCAAGTCCCAGAGCCACGCCTGCCCGATCCACAAACTGACCGGCATGCAGGTCCAGACTGCCGCCGATTTCTGTCAACCTATAATTGGCAACAACTTTTTCTTTCGGATTTGTCGGCGCTGCAGTGCCGACTGCATTCTCTTCGGCCTGAGCCATATCAGCCACAGGTAAACCACCTGTGGCGTCAGGTCCAAACATATCCATTTTTTCAACCAACAATAAATCAGTAGTCCCCCCGGAGGCATGAAGGAACAGGAACCGATCTGTATCCGGTCCTTTGGCTGACCACATTGCCGCTTCCAAATGGTTTTCCTGGTGGCTGATCTGCCACAAAGGAATGCTGTATAACGCTGCCAGGGAACGGGCAAAGCCCCACCCTGCCAAAAAGGCGGGCATATAGGAATCCTCCCGGGGCCGGGGCCTAGCAGAAACACCAATCCCCAGCAGGGAAAACGCATGTCCCTGTACCGCTTCTTCCATCAGCTCCGGCAGGTTACGGGTGTGCTGATAGAGCATCTCACTCTGCTGCAGTCCGCAGCCGCCCGGTTTCACCTTCAGAATACGCCTTGCTTCAGCGACTTTCTGTCCCTGTCGGTTCATAAAAAACAGTGAGGTGGTATAACAACTGGTATCGATACCAAGGTAAACTTCTTCTGTCATACTGTACTTCTTCCGTTAAGACGTGCAGGCTTCATTGCATTGCCTTTGTATTACTGCAGCAAACCTGCTTACCTGCAAGTCTTGTTTCTTTATTTTTCTTCACGCATCAGTTTGCCCAAAACGCCGTTGATGAATCTTGCGGACTTGTCCGTACCAAACATTTTGGCCAATTCCACGGCCTCATTGACAGCCACGTTCACGGGCACCTTTTCTTCGGCAAAACGCATTTCATAAACAGCCATGCGCAAAATGTTGCGGTCGATGCCAGGCATCCGCTTCACATCCCAGTTGATGGCATATTTCCCGATCAGGGCATCAATTTCCTCCAGTTTTTCCGCAGTGCCTTTTAATACTTTTTCAGCATATTTTACTGCTTTGGACGCTTCTTCGCTCTTTTCTTCATCCTGCTGTACCTCCAGGGCAATAGCCAGCGCTTCCGCCGGTTCGGCCTGGGTAAAATCCATTTGGAACAAACTCTGTAACACCATTTCCCTGGCGACTCTGCGAATCATATAAATGAATCCTCCGTTCAGTTATTATTCTACGTTCTGTTTACGACAGTCCGAAATGTTGCCCACAGCATGTGATGCTCACGCGGGCCTGTTATTTATGATAACCCGGCGGCAGAAGCCGGTCCAGCCATTCTGCCAGGTCTTCCTTCTTATCAATTTTGTAACCGATAAAGAAGCCGCCGCCGACAAACAGTAATAAAAACAACGTCCGAAAGAAACCCACGGTCAAAAACAACGAAGCGATGACCAGACCGGTCAGCGAGCATAAGAAGCGGCCGCGGTAGTTAAGCCAGATGTCGGTGAATATATCTTTAAACATCGCTGTACCTCCTTAAACTCACTTTTCCTTTCCGCTGTTCTTTATCTTTTTGAAAAACAATTCGATATTTTTTACTTCCAGCCCTACGACCTTTTTGATGGTCTCCCTAACGTTATCCTTGACCTCCTCCGTGATTTCAAATACATTGACCCCCGGTTCCAGCGAACCATGGATGCGGGCGTTAATCGTGGTCTTGTCTTCCATTTCCACAACCACTTTCACACCATAGATTCCATAGACTTCCTGGGCAATGTCCGCGATATAGTCTTCCAATGCCCGCTTGGAAACAACGGTCTTGCCGGAATCCGCATCGTCCAGAATCAGTGAGTTACTTCCGCCCAGCACACCGATGCCCGCCAGTAACAGCCTCACACTGATAATGAACAATATCGCGCCACCAATGGCAAACTCCCAGTTTCCCGGCAAGGCAACAATTACTCTGCGGAAAAAGTCAGGAGGGATCATTCCCATCGTAATCATAATCAGCGTCACTGCAAACACAGCCATCAGGCATGTATATAAGGTCAATATAATTCGGTCCGGTATTCCCATAGCATTCACTCCTTATTTCAAACCAACTGTTTCGTTTTTCTCCAGGACAGGCCCGGCGGGCTTCCTGTAACCTCGTGGTCTAGTTAAAAATACTGCCCGGCTTCCCTTCCTCCGGATTATTGAAGCTGATTTCCAGCTCACTCTTTTCCCTGCGCCTTACACCTTCAATATGAACATCCACAAATTCTGCGGTATACTCTGTCATCTCATCTATAGCGCTCTTCACTTTTTTTTGGAGCTTCATAGCCACCTCCGGTATATTACAGCCGTATTCCACTGTCACATAGACTGCAACCCGGCAGCTACGCCCGGTAACTTTGACACGAACCCCTTTAGCCAGACTCTTCTTGCCCAGAAAGTTACTGATTCCTTCCCGGAACCCTGTACTCATGGACACGACTCCATGAACATCAAGAGCAGCCAGGCTTGCCACGATAGCAATCACATCGTCTGCAAGTTCAATATAGCCCAAATCTTCTTCCTCTTCAGCCTGGCTATCCATATCAGGCTGGTTCGGATATGGTTTTTTCCCTTTTTCGTCCGCCATCTGTACCTCCAAAATGACAAACTTCCCCATTTTTAAATTATGAATTATTATACCATACTCTGCATAAAAATTAAAGGAAACAACCCGAATTCCCTAACAAAAAAAGGACTTCCTTCTCAGAAGTCCTTTTCAGTTCATAAACTGTGAATTGGACAGACAGCCGTGCACAGCATCACCACCGCACACATGTACCGGCGGTTATGCCCGCTGGATATAGTCGCCGCTGCGGGTATCAATCAGCAGATGATCCCCTTCATTGATAAACAGAGGCACTTTAACAACATAACCGGTGTCCATGGTGGCCGGTTTGCTGCCGCCGGTAGCGGTATCGCCCCGAATGCCGGGTTCGGTCTTTACAACTACCAGTTCTACCGTGTTCGGCAGTTCTACGCCCAGAATACGGTTCTGATACGAAATGACTTTGACATCCATGTTTTCTTTCAGGAAATTGATGCCGTTGCCAATCTGTTCTTTACTGAGTTCAGTCTGTTCGTAGGTGTCGTTGTCCATGAATACGAAGCTTCCGTCGCTTTCGTACAAGTACTGCATGATGCGGCGTTCAATATTTGCTTTCGGCAAACGCTCACCGGCATTAAAGGTGCGCTCAACAACAGCGCCGGTAGACAGATTGCGCATTTTTGCCCGCACAAACGCCGCGCCCTTGCCCGGTTTTACATGCTGGAATTCCACAACCTGCCAGGGGTCATTGTCGATAGTGACAGTCAGACCAGTTTTAAACTCGTTGGTAGATACCATAGATACATCCTCCTGTGTGTCTGATTAAATCAGTTTTTATATATTATTTTATAAAAATTTTATACAATCTCCGTCAGGATCTTTTTCAGGGTAGTCAGGCTGTGGGCCCCTTCCCGTGTAAGAACCACCGTATCCTCGATTCGTACGCCGCCACGGCCCTGGATATAAACACCGGGCTCGATACTGAACACCATGCCTTCCTCCAGCGGGATATCGCCTCTGCTGTTAATGTTCGGAAGTTCATGAATCTCCAGTCCTACACCGTGCCCCAGCCCGTGGTTAAAATATTTACCGTAACCCCGGGACTCTATGTATCCGCGAATCTCCGCGTCCAGTTCTTTCCCGGTAATTCCGGGTTTGGCTGCTTTCATGCCGCGATACTGAGCTTCCTGTACCACTGTGTAAATTTCCCGGTGCCAGGAATTCGCCATGCCCATTACAACGGTACGTGTCGTATCCGAATGGTAGCCATTATACATGGCGCCAAAATCGAACGTAACAAAGTCGCCTACTTCTATCACCTTGTCTGTTGGCGCTCCGTGAGGCAGCGCACTGCGGTGACCCGAAGCTACGATTGTGTCAAAAGATACACCTTCCGACCCAAGGCTTCGCATATAATACTCCAACCGGGCTGCCAGTTCTTTTTCCGTCATGCCAGCCTTGATTTCTTTTAACAGCCGTTCAAAGGCTCCGTCGGCAATTTTGGAAGCCTGCCACAAACATTCCAGTTCCCGTTCATCTTTTACCGACCGCAAAGAACGAAGACTTACACTGACCAGTTCGATTGTTTCCGGCAGAGACATTTGCAGCGCTTTGGCATCGTCATAAGAATATGCCTCCCCATCAAAGCCCATCTTCCGGTTCGTTCCAACCAGTCCGGCCACGGTTTCCCAGATACTGTTACTATGTTCAGCCTTATACTCCATCACACGACAATACTTTAATTCTGAACGTGCCTGTTCAGTATAGCGTCCGTCTGTAATCAGTACAGCGACCCGGTCATCCGCGTACAGTATGCTGGAATCACCTGTAAAACCCGTAAGGTAACGAATAGTATAGATATCCTTAATCGCAATACATTCTAAGCCATGTTCTTTCATGAACTTAAATATCTTCCCGATTCGTTCCATAAAAATACATACCTTCTTCTGCCACTATAGTAATGTCGTAATATTCTATCACACTTTCGGCAATTGCGCCACTAGAAATTTCAGACATCCGTTTGGGAAAGACACTTTCAGCCACAAATCCGCCATTTCTTAGGAATGCTGACTCATTCCTTACGGTATCTTCCGGCGCAGGATGGCAGATTCAGGTATGCTTTCCGCCGCCTGGCAGGTAAAGACCATCTGGGGATGCTGCGCGGCGACAATGGGTTCTCCCTCCTGATTCCTCATTTCCTTCAGTACCAGAGTACGAAGGCTCCCATCGGGACAGAATACTTCCAACGTCTCCCCCGCTTTCATGTGATTGCGCTGTTCCACCGTAAGCCGACCGTTGTCCCAGTCCCGTACCAATCCCACAAACTCATGTGTCTGCAAATAGGAAGAGGTGGTATAGACCTGCGCTGAGGCATCCGGTTTTCCCAGGGCAAAACCGGTAGTATAGGGCCGATGTGATACCTTTTCCAGTTCATCCAGCCATTCCTGTTTCACTGTGAAATGTTGCGGGTCACGCCAGCAGGCGTCAATGGCCCTCCGGTATACGCTGACCACACTGGCTGCATAATGGGCGCTTTTCATTCGTCCTTCTATTTTAAAACTGCAGATACCGGCTTCCATGAGTTGAGGCAGGTACGGCAGTAAGCACAGGTCTTTGGAATTCATGATATAAGTACCCTGGTCATCCCCTGCCACGTCGTATACTTCACCGGGACGGTTCTTCTCGGTGAGGCTGAATTCCCAACGGCAAACCTGAGCACAGGCGCCCCGGTTCCCGTCCCGACCGGTCAGGTAACTGCTGAGCCAGCATCGCCCCGAATAGGAAATGCACATAGCTCCGTGTACAAAGGCTTCCAGCTCAACTTCCGTTTTGCTGCCGATTTCTTTCATTTCTCTAAATGACAGCTCCCGGGCCAGTACTACGCGGCTGGCACCCAGATTTTCCCAGGCTTTGACCGCCGCCCAGTTGGTGGTGTTAGCCTGCGTGCTTACATGCAGTGGCATTTCCGGAATGATTTCTCTGGCCACGGACCACACCCCAAAATCTGAAACCAACAGGGCATCGACTCCGATTGCCTGCAGGCTGCGCAAGTAGTCCGGCAGAGCGTTGATGTCTTCATTGTGGGCAAAAATATTGACCGTCACATAGACTTTTTTATGGAGACTGTGCGCAAAAGCCACCGCCTCATCCATTTCCGCAAGGGAAAAATTGCTGGCAAAGGCCCGCAGGCCGAACATTTTCCCTCCCAGATAGACCGCGTCAGCGCCATAAAGCAGCGCCATATGGAGTTTTTCCATATTGCCTGCAGGAGCCAGAAGCTCCGGTTTTTGTATTCGTCTCATTTAGTATCGTCCTTGTGTATGTCTGCAATAGCTTTCAGGTGTTCCCCGTAGGTTTTGGTGAAACGGTGATGCCCATCCTTTTCCGCCACAAAATACAAGTATTCCGTAGCTTCCGGGTTGAGGCAGGCCTTGATGGCATCTATGCCGGGGGATGCGATGGGGCCCGGAGGCAGGCCGGGATTCTGATACGTATTGTAAGGACTTTTAATCCGGGTATCTGCAATGGTAACTTCTTCTTTTTGGGTGCCCAGCAGATACTGGATGGTTGTATCTGACTGGATAGGCATATAGATATGCAGCCGTTTCAGGAATACACCGGCAATGCGGGCCTGCTCTTCCGGATAGACGGCTTCCAGTTCCACCATGGCCGCCAGGTTTATCAGATCCCGCAGGTTCATGTTCTTTTCCCTGGCCAGAGCCGGGATATTCTCCCGGTTCATTTCCGTATTAAACGTCCGGACCATAAGCGCCAGAATATCCTTTTCCGTCATATCCGGATCCAGTTGATAGGTAGTAGGAAAAATAAACCCTTCTGCTTTGAAAATGACATCCGGATTTTTTGTTTCCATATAGGGATACGGAGTATAATTCCGAGCCGCCTCTTCGAATTTTTTAGCATCGCCCAGACCTTCCGCTTCCAGCTTGCGTCCGGTTTTCACTACATTAAAGCCTTCCGGAACCGTGAATTTAACATTATAGGTTTGCCCCTTGGAAAGGATGCTGACAATTTCACTGTTGGACATACCGCCTACAATTTCATAGCGTCCGGCTTCCAGTTTGCCGGCCAGTCCCCGCAGGCGCGCTTCCATGCGGAAGGCTTCCGGCGTCTTCACCAAATGCTTCTTGTGCAGCAGGTCGGCAATATCCGCCGTAGTCATCCCCGGTTTGATTGTAACCAGGTAGCGATGTCCCTTTGCAAATTCCGTATTGTTGCCAGTATAATACAGCAGCCAATAAGCACCCAGTCCCAACATCAACGTCAGGGCAAGCAACAATGGGATTACGCGTTTAAACAACTCTGTTTCCTCCGTTGTCTTAAATACATGGGCATGGTCATAATGCCGTCATGTTATTTACGCTGGTTATGCTTCCAGTGCTTCATAGGCAATCCTTGCCTTTTCAAACTCTTCATCCGAAGGAACCTGGATATCGATTTCCCCGTTTTCATCCGTAACAATTTTAGCCAGGATGATATTCGGTTCTTCGTCTTCCTCTCCTGCATCATGATCATGGTCGCAGTCGCACTCTTCATGGTGGGCGTGATCGTGGTCACAGTCACATTCTTCTTCCTCTTCTGCAAAGATAGACGGATCTACTTCCAGCAGGGCCACATAATCGTCCTTACCAACCTTGAACCTGCTTTCTACCACAAAGCAATGATCCTGCCCTTCCTCATCCGTAAATTCAAAGGTCTCAATGGTTTCTTCTTCCATTACTTCCGCAACGTCTTTTTCAGTCATAATGATCCTCCCTGTTTCATGAATAATAAAACTACCAGATTCCTGCTAATTATCAGTATACTGTTCCTGCCTGTTCTTTTCAGTCAGACAGAATAATCAAGTCATACTATGTTTAAAACAGCGACGAAGATACTTTCTGCCCCAACTTGATTTCGGCTGCATCCTTATCCCCTGCCACCACAGAAATACTGTATTTTGTACGTCCAATCTTCATTATGGCATTTTGGGTTCCAAACATTCCGTTCTGAATGACAATATCACCTTCCAACAGCCGGATATCATCACTCCGAAGATTGCCTTTTGTGTAATAATAACGCCCTTTCTGCATGACAAACTGCCCGTTACCCGTCGCAGAGTCAGCCTGACCGCGTCCTGTAATGCGGGCTTCTGCCTGAAGGACCCCGGTGATCCGATTATCTGTCATCTGAGCAGCATCCAGATTATTTCCCGAAAGATTAAAATCATACTCTCCCGTAACAGGGTTCAGATAGCCATTCACGGATACATTCGTTCCGGCTCCCAGCGCCTCTGCTTTTTTCAGCACCAGCTTGCCGGAGTCCCAGACAAACTCACCATGTAAATTGTTCATTTGCAACGGCGCTGCATACAGGTAATTGCTTCTGAAGTTCCCTTCTATTTTAGGTTCCACAGCCGTCCCTGTCAGTTTGCCGGAGAATTCTACAGAAGCATCATCAAGATTCAGGCCTTTGCTTAAAGCCTGCGTTTTAAAATAACCCGCGGAAAACGTCAAATCAAAACTCGGAGGAAGAGGCGTAGCCCTTCCGCTTTTAATCGTACCCCGCAGCAAGACCGGCATACCGTTTACATTGGCCTGTAACGTATGCAGGTCGGTTTTATCCCTGTCGGCCGTAAAGCTTCCTTCCCCTTCGGTAAACGCCATGCCGAAAAACTGGCCGGAAAGGTTGCGCGGTTTGCCATCAAGCCTTATGTGCCAGCCATCCCGGTCTTTAGATGCGGCAATATTTACCGTAGGAATGACGCCGGATGTAACCTTTATATGCTTCAGATCCGGATACATGGCAAGCACGTCCGTCACAGCAGCATTTTTCGCTTCCCCTGTCACCTGAGCGGTCCCATTCTCATAGACCATGTTCAGGACCACGTCACAGTTTTCCTTGCTGGCCGTTGCGCTGGCCCGTAGCTGGGGATACTGTTTAAACGTCATCTGGGCATTCATTTTATCCAGCCGAACCTTTTTACCGTTAGAGTTCAGCCCTACATACCCATCTTTTACTTCAATCAGTCCCCTGAATCTGGTTGGCCTGGAAGGTTCCTGTTTCTTCCCGTCCGTCTGCTTTTTTTCATCGCCAGCAAGCAGCAGCAGGTTTAACAGGTCAAGCCCCTTGCCTTCTTCATAGGTTCCGTAAAATCTGGGGCTGTTAAAAACGATATTGGTTACGGCGCCTACACCGCCACCCTGACGCAGCGTATCAAAAAAATTCACGGAAGCAGTGGCCAGCGGTATCTCCAGCTTCACATCTCCGTTTGGAGCTTTCCAGACAAGATTCCGTATTTCAACATCTCCGGCAAACCCGGCATTGATTTTTTCATATGTCAGCGTTCCGGCTACGATGTTCTGCCTCTCCAGCATCTGCTCTGCCATCCGTGCAGCCGCGCCGCCGCCAAACTTAATAACAAGGGCAATGGCAATTAAAACTGCCAGCGCCCCTCCCATGATTATTTTTTGTTTTGAGGAAATTACTTCCACGTTTCTTCACCTGTTCTATCGGCAAACCCGGTTTCCCGTCATCAGCAGTCACTGCCGTCCCGGACCGCTGTTCCGCCTCGCAGCACTTTACTGTCCAGATAGTTTTGCAGTATTACCACGGCGGCCATCATATCGATAACTTTGCGCCGTTTTTTGCGCTGCATATCCGCATCAATCAGGACGCGTTCCGCCGCTACCGTTGAAAGCCGCTCATCCCACAATACAACAGTAACGTCAGCAAAACGGCTTCGCAGTTCTTCCGCAAATGCTTCCGAAAGCTTCGCCCTTTCGCCAATCGTTCCATTCATATTCTTGGGATACCCCAGAACGATCTCTCCAACTTCCCATTCGTTCAGCAGTTCACCAATCCTTGCAAAATCTCGTTCCGGAGATGTCCTTCGTATGGTTTCCACCCCATTGGCTATCATTCCTGTCAGGTCACTGACGGCCACGCCGATGGTCCGGCTCCCTAAGTCCAATGACATGCTTCTCATCAAGATGCCATCCTTTTACTGAAGCGATGTAAGATAACTGTCCAGCAGGGCTTCCACCAATTCATATCTTTCATACTGGCGCAGTTTATTACGGGCATCCTTATAACTGGTAATATAGGTAGGATCGCCGGAAAGCAGATAACCCACCAGCTGGTCTTTGGGATTATATCCCTTTTCCTTCAACGCTTCACAGACTTCCCGGATTGTCTGCTCAACCGGAGTCTTTTCGCGGTTTCTTTTAAACATCATAGTTTCCTGGGATACATTTGCCATTTATACCACTCCTTTTCGCTTACAATGACATACGTTAACAGCTATATCCATAAACTGTCTATTTTACCTATCAATTCATATTGTACCACATTTTATCTGCCATAGTGCTTTTTTGTTAATATTTCACTAAAAATTTACTACTCACTTATTGCACATATAGGCAAAGGGGCAGTAAGGACATTGCTCCATATTATGTGCAAAATCGTTTTCCGTTTTCTTTCCGGCAATCTCCCTGCAAACCTGCAGGATCTCCTGCCGATAATCCTGCCCGGGCAGAACCCACTCGCTCCAGTTCCGTAAAAAGTGAAGGGAAGCCCCTGTCACTGAAAGAGAATCTTTTCCTTTTATTTGCAGCAGGCGTTCCAGTGCCATCTTGTATAATGCCAGCTGCCAGGCATAACCGTTACGGACTTCTCCTTCCCGGGGCGGTTGTCCGGATTTGTAATCGATAATGACCAGTTCACCCCGGCTGATTTCCGCCACTGCGTCTATGAATCCCGTAATTAAAAAGCGATGTTCCCCATCCTGCAGCTGCACCTGGAATTCGTATTCCGCAAATTTCTGTTTGGAGGCAAAAGAACGGTATAAGTCCGAATGCAGGTACTCGCGCAGCATGGTTTCAGCCTCCTGCGTCAGGTCAAAACGACCGTTGGCCAGTTCTTCTGCCGCATCCCGGTAGTACGCCGTCCAAACGGTATCATCCTCCGCAAACCCGTTTTCCATGCGCCATTTTGCGTATTGCTCCAGCACTTGGTGTACCAGACTGCCAAGTACATCAGGCGGCAGGCGCTTCCCCTGCTTTTCCCGGGTATCCAGGGGCGGTATATTTTCAATAAACTGATAATAATACCTTCGGGGACATGTGTCATAAGTATTCAGTGAAGAAGCGGAGAACCGGTTCATCCCACGACCGCCGTAGGTTTCCAGTGGCGCGGCTCCTTCCAGCAGATGCCTTTTCATCTCTTCCGAAAGCTCCGGCACCGGAGAAGCAGACGTATCCCCTTCTCCGGAAACGGTGGAAGGCGCAACCCGGATTTCTTTCCGCTCTGCCAGGGTACTATTACACTCCAGTCCCTGATCCAGCCAGTTGAGCCAATGGGTTGCAGTAGAAGGATTCTTTGTATCTTTCCGGATACCCGACAGGACCAGCCGGTCTTTAGCCCGGGTCAGAGCCACATACAGCAGGCGGATCTTTTCTTCCTCCTCTTTTGTTTTATTCTCTTCCCGAATCTGCTCCAGCACTTTACCGGGAACCAGTTTGCCTGCCGCATCCCGAAGGGAGATACCCAGGCCCAGCACCGGATGAAAGACTGCATTCTGGTCATCGTTTTGGAACGGTGCATCCAGATAAGGCACGGCAACCAGCGGAAATTCCAGCCCTTTTGATTTATGGACGGTCATCACCTGCACCGCGTCATCTGCCGCCACCGTTGCCGCCGCTTCTTTATTCTTTGCTTTTTGCAGCCGCGTTACCCGGGTTACAAAATCCCGGATGCCGCCCTGTCTCTGTGAGCTGAATTCGTGCGCCAACTGGAAAAACTTACGAAGGTTCGCCAACTGTTCCGCCCCGTCACACTGCATCGCAAGGATCGTTTCCGGATGCAGCAGGTTCTGCAGTTCCCTGCAGAAATCCGGCAGATTTAGAACAGTGCCGGCAGACAGTATCTGCCTCAGAAGCGTGACAGCCCTGTGCAGGGCCGCTTTTGCATTGAGAGACAATGCCAATACCGCGCTCCTCACTCCATCAACAGATTCTGTCAAATCCAAAGACGCTGTCGAATCCAAATCCGTTTTTACCTTCAGCAAAAAGTCCCACAGGGATATTGGTTTGTTGTCTGTCTCCGCCGTCCCGGAATTAGCAGACGTGCCATTCGTTGTTACCGATGTTCCAGATAGCGAAGCCGCCCAGTTTTCTTTATTCATTTCTACCAATGCCAGGTGGATTCGGGTCAAAGTTTCGTCATCCAGCCCCATATAAACGGAACGGAGAACCCCCGCCAGGTTCAGATTGTCGTGGGGATTGACGGCAAAGGAAAACAGGTTTAACAGGTCCTGTACCTCTATCCGGTCATAAAATCCCCGCCCGTCAACCACCGCACAGGGTACCTTGTGCTTCTGCAGGGCCTCTGTCAGGAGTGAAACATGGGTCATGTTCTGCAGCAGGATGGCCATATCACGGTAAGCCAGTCCGGTGCCGTGCAACTCCCTGAGGCGGATAGCCAGCCAATCTGCTTCCGCCCGTCGGGCTTCCTCTGCAGACAGATCTTTGGCATAACAGTGAAGGCAGAACTCCGGTTGCGGTCCGGCCTCCCGGTGAGATTGCAAAGCTTCATAATATACATCCCGGGTCTCTTCCGTTCCCATGAGTTCCGGGAAGACTCCGTTACAAAGCTGCAGTACAGAGTCCACGGTACGGAAATTGTCATTTAACTGGATGAGCTCGCCGCCTGCAGCCGTAATCTCATTCCGAACCCGGGCGAACACACTGACATCCGCTCCCCGGAAGCGGTATATGGACTGCTTGCCATCGCCCACCACAAAGAGACGGTTTCCCTGCAGTATATCTTTGTTACCCCCGCACAGAAGATACACCAGCTGCCGCTGGCGATCATTGGTATCCTGAAATTCGTCAACCATGATGTACCGGAACTGCCGTCTGCATTTGTCCAAAACAGCAGGATGCGTTTCCAGAAGCGCAAGGGCAAGATCTTCCAGATCATCAAACGCAAGAAGGCCCAGCTTTTGCTTTTGCATCCGGATGTTTTCCTGCATCTGCAGCAAAAAGGTTTCCCAGGCCGGCGCCAGAGAAAGCGCTTTCAGGTTAATAGGACGGGACAGCAGAAGGTCCAGCCCTTGTTTGACCCGGTCTATATCGGCCTTATTTTTGCCTGTGCGCTTCAGGCTTTTGCCAACAGCCTGAAAGAGTTCAAGGTTTTCCTGTTTAGTTATATCGGATAAAGCGTTGCGGATCTGCTCCAGTTTAGCTTCCAGTAAAGCCCGGTTGACGGGCGAACAGGCTGACACAAAATCCGGCGTAAGCACGGCCTGCAGCCTTTCCGCTTCCCGGTCTGATTCCGCCACTGCTTCCTGATAAATATGGGCCGTTGTTCCCGCAGTAAGCGTAAAGCCTTTCTGCAAAAGAGACACGGTCTGTTCCAGCAGGCTGCGGCTGCCGTATTCATCGCAGAGAAGGCAGGCCGCTTCGTCTTGTTCATGCAGCAGGCGGCGGAGCCTGTTTCTGACTTCGGTTGCCAGAAACTCGTCATGATCGGTTTCTTCCATCACCGTAAAGTCCGGATCCAAACCGCACTCTACCGGATTCGCCCGCAGCAGGTTGCTGCAGAAACTGTGGATAGTACCGATCTGGGCCTGGTCCAGCCCTTTCAGCTGCTGTTCCCAGTAGGCCCGATCCTGCCCCGCTTCCAGTTTTCGTTCCATTTCCCTGCGGATTCGGTCCCGCATCTCCGCCGCAGCTTTCCGGGTAAAGGTAACCGCCAGTATTTCACGGGGAAGTACGGTTTCTTCCGGATGGGAAGCCCCCCGGCTTATCAGGTACAGGAAGCGCTGCACAAGGACACGGGTTTTCCCGCTGCCAGCGCCGGCAGAGACCGCAACATTTGTATCTATACAATGAATCGCCCTTTCCTGCGCAGGCGTAAACTGCAATTCACTCATGGCGTTCCTCCCCGCCCGGATCCGGCTGTAAAATTCGGTAACGGCAGATTTTCGCTGCCGGGCAGTAAGCGTCACACTTGTCCGTGTGTGTGGGACGGAACCCTCCCTGCCCCATACAACACAGGGTATCTGCCAGAACCTGTTCCGTTTTTTCCTGCAAAACCGTTATATCGGTAACCGGGATCTTGTTCCCGTCTTCATCCTGCATTTCTGAATAGGTCTGCCAGGGAGGTTTCCCGTCCTGCGCATTCACAAACAGAAAGCTTTCCTTCCGTTCCCCGTCCTTCAGCACATAGTAACCGCCTCCGGTGACAGTGCCGCCCTCTTTGGCAGCCACCAGCCTGTCCGCCGCAAGGATATACAGGGGAAGCTGAAGATTCGTATCCAGGAAATCCGCCTTTTTCGGAGCCTGACTGCTTTTGTAATCAGTTATATAAAATGAGTTGCCGGCTCTGTCGATCCGGTCAATTTTGCCGTTCAGGAAAATGCGCCGCCCGTTGATTTCCAGTGGCATCAGATTAGTGCTGCCACGCCCGAATTCCATTTCGGTATAGACTGGCCGCAGGAATCCCGCTTCACTGTAAGCGATTTCTTTGTGCAGCCACTGCTGCAACAGGAGGCGCTGCTGTTCCTTGTCATGCTGCCAAAAGTCCCCCGCATAGAGCTGCCCCTGCTCCGCAAACTCATGCCAGGTTTCAGAAAAGAGCCTGTCCAGTTCTGCCTGCAGTTCCTCCTGCCGGCTCATTTGCAACGGTTCCCCCAGATGATTGCTGATAAATTTTTCCAGCACTTTGTGCAGCAGACTGCCCCGCCGGGCAGGGTCCATATCCTCTTCCATTTCTTCCGCCGGCTGCTGCTGCCACACATAGCTCACCAGGAACCGAAAAGGACAGCCCCGGTAGGTTTCCAGTTTGGAAGCGCTGAACCGGTCCCCAATCTGCCGTTCCACCTGCCGGAGCAGTTCCGGATCCCCCAGATTGCCGTTCCAGCCTGTTTCGTTGGTAAGCCGTTTCCGGTCGCTGCCACCTGCTTCGGTAATGCCTTCCGCCAACTGCCGCAAAAAGTCTGCCTGCCCTTCCCGGGCCAGCGCCAGTTCCAGTTCCCGGGTCGAAAGGCTGTCAGCGATTACCCGTTCCGTTTTTTTCACCTGAATCTTCAAATCGGTAAACAGAGACTGTACTTCCGCGATATAAGGGGAAGCGCCCTGCTCGTCATCGGTAAAAAATGTCAGTACGAGGCGTTCCGATGCCGCAGCACAGGCATTGGCAAAGAAACGGATATCCTCCCGGTATCCGTCAGCGGAAGAAGGCAGCCCGATACCCAGGGCGGTAAGGTCGGCCCGTTCCCTGTCGCTGTAAAGCCAGTTTTCATGTTTGAAAAGAGGGAATTCGTGTTCCCTCAATCCCAGGACATAGACCTGCCTGAAAGCAGCCTCTTCCAGATTGACGGCTGACAGGACTGCAATCCCTTCCTGATTTTCCGGTTGAAGGTTCAGGGATATACCCTCCGCCTTCTCGGTTAACGCTTCCGTAAAAAGGGCACAGGATAGTTTTTTGTTACCACAGCCCCCGGCAAGGTAATCCTGGGGCAGACTCTGCAAAAGTAAGGTCAGGGCGTCATGGGCACAGGCTATGTTTTTGAAGCCCGTCAGCGTAATCTGCCCTTCTTTATACAACTGACCTGCTTTGACTTTTAACTCTGCAACGGACAAAATGCCGAGGATTTTTTCACAGTATTCCTCTACAGTCGCTTCCGGTTTAAGTTCTGTAAAGGCCTGCCAAAGGTCCTGCAGAGGAGTACAGCCTGTTTTCTGCAAAGCCTCTGTTACAAACGTCTTACAGTCCGTATAGTAATGTGCATTTGCGATTTCCGTTGCAATCTGGGTAGGAAGCCCCAGGGCAATGCGCTGCAGCGGCTGTGCCAGCAAATCGCTCCAGGCCTCTGCCTGTTCTCTCCCGTGCAGGGAAACGGATGACAACAGCGTAACGATACAACGAAAGACCGGATTGGCTGCCAACGTTGCGCTGCCCCGGAGTTGCGCCGGGATCCCGTATTCATCGCACAGTGCCCGCAGTCCGCTGTAATCTTCCATACGACGGACGACCACAGCCACTTCATCCGCCTTCACCGTTTGCCCGCGCAACAGTTTCTTGATGTCACACAACACCGCCCGCATCTCTTCCTGACGGTCTTCCGTCTGCCAGATTTCAATGGTGGAATCTGCCGGGACCGGCTTTATTTCCGGAGCACGCAACGTACTTACAAGATGCTGCAGGGACGATTTCCGTTGCGGCCCTGCAGGCAATGTTACCTGTTCCAATACAGCCTGCCGCATCAAATCCCCGTATGTAAACTCCGTAGCACCGTATAATTCAGGCCTTACGGCTTCATAGGGCAATGCGATCCAGACGTCACAGAGCCGGCTGAGGGAACGGATAATGGAAAGCTGCCAGGCATCGAACTGATAGAACCCCATAAAGAACAGGGTGTCCCATTGCAACGCGCCCTCTGCCTGTATCAGTGTTTCCAGTTTTTCCGCCGCCAGCCGGTACATGCCGGCCACATCATATACATCATGGGCAATCAGGTAACGGATATACTCACGGTAAAGTTCTGCCGACTCCCTGTCTTTTTGCCTGTATGAGCCGGAGCGCCCGTCCCAGTGGGCAAACGCATCCGCAATTTCATCCGGTGTAACTCCGCAGCTGCCCAGTTGGTCCATTAAGGACGTGACAGAGCGCAGGAAGCCCTTTTTGGCAATCAGCTTCTCAAAATAGGGAAGCCGCCCCTGTTCCTGTAACGCTTGCAGAATATTCCCCACAATCAGTTCCTGTGCCTTACGGCTGATCCGGCGCACATGTAACCGCCCGCACCGCCGCAGAACCGCATTGGCCAGATAATCAAAATTGACCGCATTAACGCCCTGCATACGGGCTTTCTGTACTAAAACAGTAGAAGATGTAACCAGCATGGAACGTCCGTATTCCTGCTGCAGAGCTCTCGCAAAAAAATCAGAGGAAGCACTGCAGCCTGCCGGTACGCATAACAAATGCAACATAGTTCACCTGTAAAATTCAGTCTTTATAAATCGCTTTAACACATTGGCTCCTTGTTGGAGAAACAATCAATGCGTTTTCTAAGTTTTCTAGTTATCCTAGTTGTTTTTATTATTCTTGCTATTGTTATTCTCTTTGTTGTCCTTCTTCTCTTTGCTGTCTTTGTTGTCCTTATTGTCTTTGCTGTCCTTACTGTCTTTGCCCTTATTACCCTCATGCACCATCATTTCTTTTCCCGTATCGTGATCCATCAACATAATTTTATTCAGATGGAGTTTTCCTCTAATAATACTGAAAGCATCCGTACTGACGGTCCCAAACTGAGTGATGATTTTTACATCATAAAAGCGCAAATCCCTATACCGGTTGCTGAAACGTCCCTGCAGACTGTCGAAAGGAATAAGGCTGTAATGTCCCTTTCCGGATTTAAAATTCCCGGTGGTCAGTGTGCTTCGGGCATTCCCTTTACACTCAAGGCTTATATCCAAATCCACCGGACAGGACAGGTGAGAATTCCGCAAGGCTCTTTTGCTGTCCAGATTCTTTCCGTTTCCGAAGATTCGGTATCTCCTGGTATTCATATCATAATCGCCCCGGGCTGCCAGAGTTCCGCCAAACACTTTTGCATGGACATCCGAAAACCGGAAAATCCCATTGGCATAGTTCACATCCCCGATGATATCTGTAAAATGCAATGCCGGAATATGCAGTTCTTGCATTTTAACAGTTCCCCGGCCCATAGGCCCCGTAACCGGTCCTTCCATTCTGACCACTACCGTCATATTATCATGGACATTCATGCCAAAGCCCAGAGAGGAAGGATCCACATCCCGCAGCGATACATCCACATCCAGCACAGGGGTAGCCGGTTTAAAATTAATTTCACCGTAGATGGACATACCGCCGCCCTGCATGGTTCCGCCAAATTTCCCGGTGGACAGGTCAATATGGGACATACCGGTCGTATCGAGTCCCAGCTTCATGTTAACATTGTTCAAAACATAATGATGCTTTTTATAGCGGGCTGCCAGCTGACAGTCCTCTAACACAATCACCGACCGCAACCTGCGGGCGCCCAGGTCAAAATTGATACCATCGTCATCATAAACGTAGTCGTGATCTTCGATCCATTCCGTTTCCAAATCCTGTCCCGTCTTATGTTTCGGATCCTGTTTCGTATTCTTTTCCATCCCCTGCGGTGCTTCCGGCTTCGGCAGACTGATTTTTCCAGGTTTCTGATCAAGAAAATCAACTTGCATATTCTCGTTAAAGCGCACAGAGATTACAGCGTTTTTCAGCGTCAGATGCTGAATGGAAGTTGCTTTAAAACGGCGGGTGATAACGTCCCAGAGACGCACTTGAAAGCTTCCTTCCGGAATATGAAGGATCACATCCCCGTCAGGTTCTTTCCATACTAAATTTTCGAAATTAACATCTCCGGTGATATGGGCCATAAGGGTTTCCACCGTTATGGTTCCCCGCAGCATCGTCTGCTTTTGCATTTCCCGGTTGAAGATGAACGCAGCGCCCCGTCTGGCAAACTGCAGCAAACCCAGGATGACAAGGATACTGACGATAACGCTTGCAATAGCTGCTGCAACACTGATTTTATGCCGTTTTAAGAAGCTTTTTCCCGGGAATTCCATATTCTTACATTGCCTCCTGAGTAATTATTGACAGTAAACACCGGTGTAACAGACTTAAAAATCTGCCGTATCTTGATTTTTCCCAAGCCGGCCCCTGCGTTGGCAGATGACATCCGAGAAAGCGGATCAGATTTTCGCCCCGTGTTTCCGTTTCCATTCTTTAATCTGCTGCAACCGTTCCTTGTAGCGCGCTTCAAATCCTTCTTCTGTAGGCTGGTAGTAGGTTCTTCCCAACAGGGAATCAGGCAGGCACTGCATATTGGTCAGTTTATCTTCTGTATCATGTGCATACTGATAGCCTTTGCCGTAGTTCAGATTTTTCATCAGTTTGGTGGGCGCATTGCGAATTACAAGAGGAACCGGCTCCGCAATCATATTCAGGGCATCCACCCGGGCTGTATTGTAAGCTACTTCCATAGCATTGGATTTTGGCGCCAGAGACATATACACCACAGCCTCCGTCAGATGCACCGTACACTCCGGCATACCGATAAAATGACAGGCCTGATACGCCGCCACCGCAATTTCCAGCGCCCTGGGATCCGCCATGCCCACGTCTTCGCTGGCAAACCTTGTCACCCTGCGGGCCACATACAGAGGGTCCTCTCCTGCTTCCAGCATCCGGGCCAGCCAGTACACCGCTGCATCCGGATCCGAGTTACGCATGCTCTTATGCAACGCAGATATCAGATTATAATGTTCTTCCCCGTTTTTATCGTAAAGCAGAGATTTTTTGGAAATACACTGCTCCAGTATTTCTTTGGTCACAACGACCGTGTCGTCCTTCAGGTCCCCGTTCAGCACTACCATTTCCAGCGTGGACAGGGCCGAGCGTGCATCCCCGTTGGCAAAATTGGCAATAAGACGTAACAGGTCCTCTGCAATTTCAATTTTCTGTCCGCCAAAACCCCTGGGACTTTGCAGCGCATGGTGCAGCATCTCTGTCAAATCATCTGCCGAAAGAGGCTGCAGCACAAAGACACGGCAGCGGGATAACAGCGCCCCGTTCACTTCAAAAGAAGGGTTTTCCGTGGTAGCACCAATAAGAATGATACTGCCTTTTTCCACAAAAGGCAAAAACGCATCCTGCTGCGCCTTATTGAAGCGATGGATCTCGTCTACAAATACGATGGTCCGCTGTCCGATCTGACGGTTCTTCTCCGCTTTTTCCATCACGACACGGATTTCTTTGATGCCACTGGTAACAGCAGAAAAGTTGATAAATGCCGATTGTGTCATCCGCGCAATGATCTGGGCCAGCGTGGTCTTTCCGACTCCGGGAGGACCCCAGAAAATCATGGAAGAAATTCGGTCCTGCTCGATCATACGGCGCAGCACCCGGCCCCTTCCCAACAGATGCTCCTGCCCCACATATTCTTCTATTGTTTCCGGCCGCAATCGGGCGGCCAGAGGCTGGCTCACCAAATCGTCAAAAATGCCTGCCTGTTCCATAGTGGTCTACCTCGTTCAGCAGATATATAACAAGCTCATTGCAAAACAGTTGTTCGTATTTCATTTTACCATATTCATCGCAAAAAGGAAAGTTCCATGTGTGATTATTTTGCAAATAAATAAAAAAGGCTGCAAGGGAAATACAACGCAAACCCGTCTCCGATGTTTTGCTTGTGCCTTTTCATTTGCAGCCTCATTAGTAATTAAAAAGTAAAGGAAGTGCTGAACAATCAACACTTCCTTAGATATTTTTCTATCAGAACGCAGGAACTACCGCGCCTTTGTATTTGTCCTGAATGAACTTCTTTACTTCCGGCGTCTTCAGCGCTTTGGCCAGTTTCACCAGTTCCGGACGCTTTTCATCGCCGGTTCGTACTGCGATTACGTTAGCGTACGGGGAATCCTTTTCAATGAACAGGGAGTCCTTCACCGGGTTCAGTTTGGCTTCCATTGCGAAGTTGGAATTGATGACTGCCAGGTCGGTGTCATCCAGAGCACGGGGCAGCGTAGCGCTTTCCACTTCAATGATCTTCAGGTTTTTGGGATTCGCTGCCAGATCGTTAGGTGTAGCGGTAATGCCTTTGCCATCTTTCAGTTTCAGCAGACCCGCAGCTTCCAACAGCATCAGGCTGCGGCCACCGTTGGTAGGATCGTTGGGGATTGCAACTTTAGCGCCGTTAGGCAGAGATTTGATGTCCTTGTACTTCTTGGAATAGCAGCCCATGGGTTCGATATGAATCTTATCCAGTACCACCAGTTTCAGGTTACGTTCCTGACAGGTCTTCTCCAGGAACGGAATATGCTGGAAGAAGTTAGCGTCCAGTTCTTTATCAGACAGGGACAGATTCGGCTTTACATAATCCGTAAATTCAATGACCTGCAGGTCTACCCCTTCTTTCGCCAGCTGCGGCTTTACAAAATTCAGCAGTTCCGCATGGGGCACCGGAGTTGCTCCCACTTTTACAACAACTTTCTTATCTGTCTGGGCCGCCGGAGCCGCCGGTTTTTTGCCGCCGTCACCGCCGCATCCCAGCATCAGCATCGATGCCATCGCAACAGATAGTATGCCAAAAATGAACTTTTTCATGTTTCCCACTCCTTCACTAAATTTTAATACCAAAAATATTTGTCGTCTGTGATATATATTCTACCCATCCGATAGGAATATATTAAAAGGCTTTCTCTGTTTTGTCAAGTAAAATGCATCCTGTCATCCCGATATGCATTTGCAGACCGGCCTGTTTCTCTTCAGTTCCAACCCAGCACAGCCCTGGCATAAGCCCGCAGATACAGGGCTATTTTATCATGCCCGCTGGCAAGGGGATGCACGCCATCCAAAGTGTCTGACGGGCCCAGCAACGGTCCACGTGCATTTAAATCAACAAAATACACATTGGTATCTCCCGCGGCCCGTAATTCTGCAACCGCACCGCCCATACCCGGCACCGAACGCCGGCTGGTCACAATGTTGGAAGGGGTCATGCAGAAAATCACGGAATTGGGACGGAACTGCCGCAATTTCAGAACAAGCTCTTTATACTGTTCTTTAAAGTAAGCATCCGACGGACGGTTCACTTCATCGTTAAAATCATTTTCCCCATAGGCCAGGATCACCAGATCCGGATCGTCCATCTGGTTACTCCAGCGCGGTTCCTTCTGACTATAAAAAGCCCGTTCAATCTGTTCCCCGGCATGCATTGCATTATAGGGGGGCTTTTCTTCATTATTACGTACAGCCCCTTCCCCGGAGGAAGCCACCAGACTCCAGTCGGCGTTCAACATACGGGCCAGCCGGGGACCAAATGCCAGATAACTGCTTTCCCGCTGGAAGTAATCCCCTTCCGGATAAATAAACGCACCGGCTGCAACAGAGTCGCCGATAATCTCAATGCTGCGGCGCCGGGGTGCTTTCTGGACCGGCGGGGTTACCGGTGCGTTAGCGGTTTTCTTACTCACCGTCTTTTTTCCTACCGTCTTGTTATGAGCGGGTTTTCCTGTTCTGGCAGCAGTACCCGAATAATTCGCATTACCCTGTACGGCTGTAGGAACACTGACTGCCGGTGTTTCACTTTCCCCGATAAAATAGAAGCCTCGCAGAATGGTTACGCCCCGCATGCCTTCCGTATCCCGAATCATAAACAGGGTATGTTTTCCCATGGGCAGATTCTGGAACAGTACGTTCATGCCCATCTGAACCTTAAAGCGGATCAGAGGACCATCGTCCAGCTTTTTCAACCACCAGCAATCCCCCTGGGAATCACTGTACATCTGTACCTGCACGCCGGTCCCTTCAAACTGGGTTGAAACGACCACTCCGCCCCGCCCCGCATAGAGGCTGCCGTTGTCTGCCGGAATCCAGCGCCCCATGGTTTTAATCCGGGGACTGGCAGCCGGTATAAAACTGGCCGCAGCCGTGCCACAAAAAACCAGCCCTGCTGCGAGCAGGGCCAGCACCATACGAAAAATAGTCTTGCTTCTCATTTTTCCTGGAACTAACACAAAAATCACCTGTAAGAAGTACAGACGGAACGACCGGCACAGAACCATAGCCGTACCGGAACCAGCCGGCACTTCCTGATTAAAAGAATATCGGATAACGGAGCATCAATCAGTCCAACTGGCTTGTGCAGTGCGGGCAACGGGTCGCATCATCCGCAATTTCACTCTTGCAGTACGGACAGGTACGGGCCGGAGCCGGTTCCTCTGCCGGTTTGCGCATACGGTTGATCTGCTTGATTACCACAAAAACAGCAAAGGCAACTAACAGGAAATCAATAACCGTATTAATAAAAGAGCCATAAGCAATAACAGCCGCGCCGGCCTTTTTGGCTTCTGCCAGCGTTGCGTAGTTCTTATCCGTCAGGTTGATGAACAGATTGGAAAAGTCCACATCACCCACCAGCTTGCCTAAGGGCGGCATCACGATATCATTTACAAAGGAAGTCACGATTTTGCCGAAAGCGCCGCCGATCACAACGCCAACCGCCATATCTACTACATTTCCGCGTACTGCAAATTCTTTAAACTCACTGTAAAAGCTCATACTTAATTCCTCCTTGCATTTCAAAACACCGATTTTGAACATATCGGATATTATTCTATCAATATAGAAAAATATTCTATTAGTTATTAAACCACATCAAGGTTCATTAGTCAATAAATACCTTGTGTTTCTCCGCTTTTCATACTATAGTGCCATCCCCCTCCATTGTCACGAAGCTACCTTTCAGTCAGTATTTTATACTATTTTTAAGATAGTATTTACTTTTTTTGTCACAACTTGCTATAATAGAGGATAATAGCAATAACAGATTTATGCGGGAGGCATATTATGGAACGAGGAACCTTTTCAACCCGTCTGGGCTTCATTTTAGTATCGGCAGGCTGTGCCATCGGTTTAGGCAATGTCTGGCGCTTTCCTTTTATCACGGGCAAATACGGAGGCGCGTCCTTCGTACTGATTTACCTTTTCTTTCTGGCAATCCTGGGGCTCCCCATTATGGTTGCCGAATTTGCCGTAGGCCGGGCCAGCAAGCGCAGTGCGGCGCTTTCTTTTGACAAGTTGGAACCCAAAGGAACGAAATGGCATCTGTATAAATACGGATGTATTTTAGGCAACGCCATGCTGATGATGTACTACACCACCATCACCGGCTGGATGTTCTATTATCTGTACAAAATGGTAACAGGCGCCTTCGTGGGTATGGCTGCCAAAGATATCGGCGGCGTACTGGGCGGTCTGGTTTCCGACCCCGTCACCATGATCGGGTACATGGTTCTGGCCGTCATTCTCGGTTTCGGAGTCTGCTATCTGGGCGTAGAGGCCGGCGTGGAACGAATCACCAAATTTATGATGACCTGCCTGCTGTTCCTTATGATTGCATTAGCTGTCAATTCCGTCATGCTGCCCGGCGGGGAAAACGGCCTCGCCTATTTCCTGCAGCCTGATTTCAGCCGCCTCACCAAATACGGAGCCAACGAAGTCATCTTCGCCGCCATGGGCCAGGCGTTCTTTACGCTGAGTCTGGGTATCGGCGCCCTGGCTATCTTCGGAAGCTATATTGGAAAAGAGAAACGGCTTACCGGCGAAGCCATCTGCGTAATTTTGCTGGATACCTTTGTCGCCATCATGAGCGGTCTGATCATCTTCCCGGCCTGCTCGGCATTTAACGTGGATCCGGGTGCAGGACCCAACCTGCTGTTCATCACGCTGCCCAATGTATTCAATCATATGGCGGGCGGACAGTTCTGGGGTTCCCTGTTTTTCCTGTTCATGACCTTTGCCGCCATGTCCACGGTCATTGCAGTGTTTGAAAATCTGATTGCCTGCATCTGCGACCTGACCGGCTGGGAACGCAAGAGCGTTATTAAGATGGGTACGGTTGCCATTATTGTATTGTCCCTGCCCTGTATTTTCGGTTTCAACATCTGGAGCAGCTTCCAGCCTCTGGGCAAAGGTACCGGTGTGCTGGATCTGGAAGACTTTGTGGTCAGCAACAACCTGCTGCCTTTGGGCAGTCTGGTTTACCTTGCCTTCTGTACCAGTCGTTACGGCTGGGGCTGGGATAATTTCATCAAAGAAGCGGACACCGGAAACGGTGTGGCCTTCCCCAAATGGCTGCGCTTCTATCTGACGTACCTTCTGCCGTTGGTTGTATTGTACATTTTCGTGCAGGGCTACATTGCAATCTTCGGACATTGAGAACCGATTCATCCGCTATAAGTAAGTTGCAAGAAAAGAGATACCGCAAAACCGGGGACGGTTACTATTCCATGGATTCATCCGTCTGTGGCTTCGAAACTCGAGGCTTCGCCTCTCAAACAGTCTCGCCACGGACGACGAATTTCATCTCATGGAATAACGTAACCGTCCCCGATGTTTTGCTTGTGTCTTTTTTCTTACAACTTTTCTTACTCAGCAGATAAAGTCTATATGACTTTCTACTTCAGATTATTAAAAAAGTGCGGCGAGTCGCCCCACTGCCCCCAGCCTACAGTGTCCCCTACCGAAGCAACCCGGGCGCTGAGGCAGTTGCGGCACTGTTCCTGTCCGTCTTCCAGGCAGGGTTTGTTATCGTAAAGCTGGTACTGGCTGCGGAATTGCGGCAGCGTCACCAGAGGCATCAGGATATTGGCCCCGGCCTTTAACGCCATTTCCCTTCCCAGCGGATGCAGGGTCTGCATGGCTGTTGTAGCCGCGATGTTCACATCTTTTAAAAACAGGCGCGTCACGGCCACCATGTTGATGCTCAGCCGCAAGCGTTCCGCCCTGGCTTCCGCCGTATCCAGTCCTGCCGCACACACTTTTTTCCCCAGCGGCGTGTTGTGATGTACCACGTAAGGCCCCATGCCGATCATGGCAATGTTCTGTTTTTTATAAAACAAAATGTCCTCTGCCAGATCTTCCAGTGTCTGCCCGGGAAGACCGATCATCACACCGGTTCCCACCTGATAGCCGATTTCCGCCAGTGAATCCAGACAGGCCTTGCGCACGTCCCACTTATGATGCCCATCCTGAGGATGCAGCGTGGCATATAACTTCGGATTGCTGCTTTCAATCCGCAGCAAGTACCGGTGCGCCCCTGCGTTGTACCAGCGCTGATAGGTTTCCTTTGTCTGCTCCCCTACGCAAAGGGTGATGCCCAGCGCTCCATTCCCGATGGATTTAATATCCCGCAATAAACCTTCTACAAAATCAATGAAAGCTTCGTCCTGTCGCTCTCCGGACTGCAGGGTCACCGAGCCGTACTGCTGCTCATAACACCAGCGGGCCATGGTCAGGATATCCTCCCGGGACGTGTCAAACCGCTCCACTTCCCCGTTGTCTCTGCGGATACCGCAATAGTTGCAGTTCTTGATGCAGCGGTTGGAAAACTCCAGCAGGCCCCGGTAATAATCTACGTTGCCGACCCATTCCTTTTTGGTTTCGTACGCTGCATCATACAGTTGCTTTATCTCATCCGGATTGGTGCGGCCAAGGAGGAAGATTACATCTTCTTTATTCAGTTCTTCTTTTTGTAAAATTGAAGAAATATCCAAGTTACTTCCCTGTAAACTTCGCTTTGCGTTTCTCCAGGAATGCCGTGATGCCTTCACGGAAATCAGCACTGGCAGCGCATTCGTTCTGCAGGGCCACTTCCGCTTTGGCGAAGTCTTCAAAGCCCTGATACATACTGATAAACATCATCTTTTTCATATTGGCATAGGCCAGTGTGGGACCGGCAGCCAGCTTTTTCGCAAAGGCCGTTGCTTTCGGCAGCAGTTCGTCCGCTGTGGTCACTTCTTTTACGAGACCCAGTTCAAAACACTCCTGTGCCGATACAGGGCGGCCGGTAACGAACATGTCCATGGCCCGATGGGTACCGATGGCTCTGGGTAACATATAACCGCCGCCGGTGTCGGGAATCAGGGCAATGCCCACAAAGGCCTGCAGGAATTTGGCATTGTCTGCCGCAAACACAAAGTCGCAGCCCAGGGCCAGATTGCAGCCGCCGCCTGCCGCTGCACCTGCTACGGCACAAATCACCAGCTTCGTCATCTTTTTGATATACAACACGATTTCAGAAAGTTTGCCGGCCAGAGGCCCCATGGATTTGTCCGCGAAATCCGGTTCCTCGCAATGAGCTTTCATGAAGCGGATATCCCCGCCACCGCAGAACGCACGACCGGCGCCGGTCAAGACCACAACTTTTACCCCGGCGTCTTCCTCCGCCCGTTTCAGCGCAGCTTCCAGCTCCAACGCCAGGTTCATGTCCAGCGCATTCAGGGTCGGCGCATAATCCAGAGTAATGGTAGCTACCGCATCTTCCACAACAAAATGCAACATTTTAAATTCCATGGCAATGCCTCCTGTTATTTTATTGTGAGAGTTAAGAGTATGATATTTATTATACCATAGAAATGAGTTTGCGTGAAACAGACAGTGAGGAAAAGACATCGCAAACACGTCAACGATTGCTATCCCATGGATTCATGCGCCTGTGGCTTCGAAACTCGAAGTTGCGTTGCAGGGCAACCCGTCTCCCACTTCCTCACTCCGCCCGCTCACTCTGTTCGCGTTGCTCGCTCGTCAAACTGGGACCCTCACGGGTTGCCCAGTCAACGCTCAGCGATATGATGCAATGGCTCACGAAGATTTGTTCATAGTTTTCCCCACTGCTTAATTTATTTGGAAATATTCCTTATCTTTACTGCCTTTCCTGCAGCACTCTCAGTACCAGCTCATGAAGCACCTTCACCGCGCCTTCCAATGCATACCGGTCATAGGTCATGGCGGGATCATGCAGGCAGGGAGTCAGATTACAGCCCACCCCCATGTCCGCGGTTTTCAAATGGGGTCGTTCCTGTTTGAAGAAATTAAAATCTTCCCCTACGGTAATGGCCTTGACCGGCAGCAGGGCTTTCTGTCCCAAAACGTTGACAATGACCTCCTGCACCAGAGGAAGCAGGGTCGCATCCGCCTCCGCAGCGGGACAGGTTCCCACAATATGACTGTCTGCTTCGGCGCCGTAGACTTTCGCCGTATTCACAATGATATCGCGGACCTTCTGACGCAGTACCAGCATTTCCTCGTTGGAAGTGCTTCGAAGGTCAAAGCCCAGATTCACTTTGTCGCAAATTGCATTCAGCGAACCGCTGCCACCCTGGAAGCGAGTCGTCTTAACATTGCCGCCCAGCAGCGGATCGGAATGCAGCGCGTTCACCGCGTTGACGATAGCCGCCCCCACATCAATGGCGTTCACACCCATATGAGGCTGGGAACCATGGGCCGCTTTGCCCCGGACTTCCGCTTCAATGAGAGTACAGGCGGTCCAGCTGATCTGGGGAATGATTTCCCCTGTCCGCGCCATATCGTTGGGCATCAAGTGCAACCCGAACAGATAGTCCACATCGTCCACAGCTCCCGCGTCTGTCATGGCCAGAGCGCCTTTTCCGATTTCTTCTGCCGGCTGGAACATGATTTTTAATTTTCCGCAGGGAATCCCCTCTTCCGCAAGCCATTCCGCCACCGCGAGGACCGTGGTCATATGCCCGTCGTGACCGCAGGCATGCACCGCTTTTTCCGTTCCGTCTTCCTGTTTGAAAAGCAGGCAGTCCATATCACTGCGCACTGCCGCCACCGGCCCGGGCCTGCCGCTGTCCAGTACGCCCACAACGCCGGTGGTGCCTCCCACCTTTTCCTGCACCTCATACCCTGCTTTACGCAAAACCTCCGCAACAAAGGCGGAGGTTTTCATTTCGCGGAACGCAGGTTCGGGAATTGCGTGCAGGTACGGCCAGAACACATCAATTCGTTTCCTGATATCCATTGTATTCGTTTATCCTTTCAGGGTTTTACACGCACCTACTGTTGCTGTAACGCTCCAATCATCCTTCTACATTAAACTGCAGTCTGTTAACTTTTCTTAAAATCCGTACAAGAATGCCAACCCACATGGACGCAAAAAGAAATCAGCTTATTCCTTCCATCCCAGATATACGGAGCCTGGGAATTTCGTTTTAATAAAGTCAGCGTTTTCCTTGGACTGGTACGCTTCCTGAAACACTTTCAGCCGCGGATCCTTCAGGTCTTTCTCCTGTACCGCCACAATATTTACATAAAGGGAGTCCGCCGTCTCTTTCACGATGGGATCTTTGGCCGGATTCAGACCGGCATTCAGCGCATAGGTGGTATTGATAGCCGCGCAGGTCAGATCATCCAGGCTGCGGGGAATCGCTGCCGCTTCCAGCTCTACGATTTCAAATTTGTGAGGATTCTCCGTAATATCCATCACCGTAGTCGTGATATCTTTCGGGTTCTTCACCTTGATCAGGTTATTGGCTGCCAGCAGCAACAGGGTGCGTCCCCCGTTGGTAGGATCGTTGGGAATGCCGATCTTTGCGCCGTCAGGAATCTTGTCCCCGGGTTTCAGTTTCTTGGAATAAATGTTGATGGGGAACAGCGCCGTATTGAAAGCCTTCGCCAACTTGAATGTCGGCTCCTTCTTCATCGTGGCTTTCAGGAACGGTTCATGCTGATAACTGTTGGCCCAGATCTCCCCGGCAGCCAGCGCCGCGTTGGGCGTCACAAAATCGCTGAACTCTTTGATCTCAATCTTCAGACCTTTCTTTTCCGCAATCTTCTTCACGTTTTCCATGATGATGGCATGGGGTCCGGGATTTACACCTACGATGACCGGTTTGGATGTATCCGGTTTCGCCTTTTCCGCCTTTTTATCTCCACCGCCGCAACCGGCCAGCGCCAGTGTCAATACACCCAGAGCGCCAGTCAGCAGGATTTTCTTAAAATGTTTCATTTGCTGTCCCCTCTTTCAGTATTTTATCATTACAGAAACAACGCCAACCGAAATTCCCACCGGGTTCCTACGTCCCAGACGTGAAACCGGCTTTATCCTGTGTTTCTGTTGTGTGATTCTGTTACGCATAGTCTGATGCAAATTGCATTTACTGCACGTCTACGTTACCCTCAATGCGGGCATAGGCGCCAAAGACCCAGCCGACGGTTCCGTCTTCCATGATGATATAAATCCAGGAATCCGTTCCGTTCTTGTCATCCACTTTATTCATAAACTTGCAAACGGTACCCTTGTCAAGCTTTTTGATAATATAACCATCCAAATCGGGATGGGTCCGCACCCGCAGCTGATCGCCGGTAATCACCACGTTGGCAATCGTCGTATCTGCAAAAATGTCTTTCGTGGAACGTTCTTCAGCGGCAAAGCAGGAAGAAGCGATGCACAGCAGCATCGTCAGCAGAACTATCATCTTTTTCATACAAAAACTCCTCTCCGTGGAACTGTTTCCTTAATTTTGAAGCAGTTCCCTGAATATAACCTCGCAGCGAACCGTTTGCCCGCAGTTCTGCGACAGCAAAACCGCGTGTTTCCGGATAATTGCTTTACAGTTTATTATAGCACAGATACGTCTCTTAAAAAAGAGGAAACACAATATGTAGTGGAATTATTTTAATTAAGGATACGTGATTAATTCGTTTCCTTAAGCTTCAGCAAATCCTTCACGACTTCCCCTGCAATGATCAACCCTGTCACCGAAGGCACGAACGCAACACTTCCCGGAATACTGCGGCGCCGGGACAGCACGGTTTTTTCTGTTTCACTTTCGGAATGATGCGCATCACCGGATCGTGTCTCCGGATGTTCCTGATGATCCATATCTGTTTTCCCTTGATCATCACAGAAAACTCCAGCCGTTTCCGTTTCTTCGCTTCGCGGCGACAAAGGCAGCTCTTTGGAATACACAACCTTCAGCTTTTTCACGCCACGCTTCTTCAGTTCCTTGCGCATCACCTTCGCCAACGGACAGACGTTGGTCTGATAGATATCCGCCACCTGAAACGCAGCAGGATCCAGTTTGTTTCCGGCTCCCATACTGCTGATAATGGGCGTACCGCTTGCTTCCGCCTGCAGCACAAGCGAAATTTTCCCCGCCACCGTATCAATGGCGTCCACTACGTAATCAAACGCTGTGAAATCAAATTGCGCCTGCGTCTCGGGCAGATAGAAGCACCGATGGGTCACCACTTCCGCCTCCGGGTTGATGGACAGGATCCGTTCCTTCATTGCGTCCACCTTGTACTGCCCCAGTGTGTGGTGCGTCGCAATGATCTGCCGGTTCAGGTTGGAAAGACAGACCACATCATTGTCTACCAGTTCCAGATGTCCCACGCCGCTGCGGGCCAGTGCTTCCGCCACATAGCCCCCTACGCCCCCGATGCCGAAGATGCAGACACGGGCAGCTGCCAGTTTTTCCATATTCTCTTTTCCCAACAACCGTTCCGTACGGGAGAATTGGTTTTCCATATCATTTTCCTCAGCAGACACTTCTATGAGTTTTTTCATTTCCACAAATCCAGTATTGAACACTGAAAAAGATATGCACAGACATATGTGCATCGGGCAAGATGATCAATCTACATCTAATTACTATAAATTATCACATAAATCCCTGCTTTTTGCAAAAAAATAAAGGGAGCCGTTACCCGGCGCCCTTACCAAGATATAATCCAATCCTTTCATGTCCACTTTTACAACAGCCTGTAAGCTGCCATCTTATACGTTCTCGTTTATATAAGGAGACGCTGTGATTAATTCGTCTCCATAAATCCCTTACCCGGGAAAGCCCAGATCCAGCCGTGCGCTGACACCTACGCCCTGCACCCGGTGCACATTGTCAAGACTGGTTGGTTTATTGGTGTCAATGGGGATCAGGTACTGTACCCGTACCGCGCCGGAAGCCAGTTTCCCTTCCACCGACAGCGCCGCCTTGCATTTGTCTACCTGTTCTTTGGGCCCGCTGATCTGCGCCGCCCCGATATACCCTTTGCTGCCAATGGTGACCACCGGCACGATTTTGGTAGCGCTGCCGCTTTCAATCTTCAGCGGCGCGTTTTCATTTACATAGTCGTCAATCTTCTCGGAAAAGTGATCCAGCGCCAGGGTCATGCCTTTTTCTTTCAGCTTGTCGCCCCATTCCTGCAGCTTTGCGACCCCCTGATCCACATATTCGCGCCAGCGTTCGAAGTACTCCATGCCTTCCAGCACAGCGCTTTTATTTTTATATTCGTCCTGCAAAGCAACGATCGTGAGGAAATTTTTCTCTGCAAATTCGTCCAGCACTCCGGCCGATGCGGCAGGCATCGCCAGCATATTCATCAGCAGGCAAAAGGAAAGAACGGTTCCTAAAAGCCATTTCTTCAGTTTCATATCGCACCTCCCGCTTCCATTTTCTAACCAGTTTATCATCTAAAAACAATCTTGTCATCTTTTCTCTTGAAGCCCATAACTCATGCAACAACGCTGCAGCGCTTCTATCTTTTTTAAATCAGCCTGCCTTTACAGAATCAACGCTGCACGTTTCTTCATCAGGCAAAGTATGACAGGCAATGTCGTCATTTTTGCGTCAGATGTTTGAAAAAACTGTGAAAGCAATAAAAAGGAGGAATACAAACAATGCTGTGGCATGGTCGACGCTATAAACATGACGGTTTTCAATCTCTCCTAAAATCAAAAAAGGAGCTGCCCGGGCAGCTCCTTTTGCCTGTCATCAGAACTCCGTGAAATACAGCGACCCATCTTTTCCGCTTGCGTCAACGGTATAATACCGGGTCTTGCCCGTGGAGTCTGTGTAAGAAATACCATTATTGGGAATGGAGCCGAAGAAGGTGAACTTCACCAGCAGCTTCCGGTCCGGCCGGAACACATCTTTTGTGTATAACTCATGGAACAGAAAGACCGGCTTATTGTCTTTAAACTCCTTGAAATGCAGGGACAGTACTTTGAAATTCTTAATGGGTTTTTTGACGGAAAACACTACACCCGCGTACGATTCTCCCTGTCCGGCCACAAATACGTCGTGGGGCCCCAGCTGGTTTACATCCTTTTCCCACTGCCCTTCAATATCCGGCACCGCGTTGTTATAGGGATTGATCACTGCCAAATCCGTCCTGTCTCCTTCGGCAGCCGGTACAAACTCACACACTCCGTCTTTGCATTCGGTTGCATACGCATAGTTCCGTCCGCAAGTATCAACGTTGTATCCGTCCCGGCAGTAGCCTGCATATCCATGCCTTTCGTAATCTCCGCAACCGTATCCGCCGCGTCCCGGGCAGTGAGCGCTGCACACCGAAAGACCTGATGCCAACCCCCATATATCCTTCCTGTCATTACAATTACAAACTGAATGTATCTGTTAATATTATATCACACAACGGACAATTACTCCAACCGTACCGCTGTGCTTCAGTCAAAACATCAATATTAAATACTCCTATCCTTAGCATATCACGTGCCAATTTACTTTGTATAAAGCATCGCACATAATTATGTCTTCCCCGTGTCACTTTTTCCAAAAAAATCACCCACTTTTATTATAAATTATGGTATAATACTCACAATAAATATTACATTATCTTTAGAATGAATCTGACTTTTTGGAAACGAATCCGAAAATTCCGAATCCCCTGATTCTAACACGAGAGGAATGATAGTATGACTGCGTTGAACAACCCTGAGTTTTTACACGCAGATTTCAGCAAGCAGTATATCGCCAACGGGCTGTCCCACATCCCCGGAGGATTTTTCGTGTACAAAGCCCACGGCAATAAAGAACTGCTGTATGCCAATCATGAACTGCTGAGTATTTTTGAATGTGATACTGCAGAACAGTTTCTCAATCTGACAGGCGGGACTTTCCGGGGACTGGTGCATCCGGACGATATCAGTGCCGCGGAGACATCCATCAAAAAGCAGCTGGAATCCGACGTCGATCATCTGGATCATTTGTATTATCGCATCATCACCCGGACCGGAAAGATCAAATCTATTGTGGAATTCGGCCGCATGTACCGGGATCCGAAGCAGGGCGAAGTGTTCTATGTGTTTATCGTAGACGTCCAGTCCAAGCAGCAGACCATCGACATCGACAAACTGACCGGCCTGCCGGGCATGCGCAGTTTCGTGGAAAGCAGCGAGATGATGCTGCATCCCGCAAACAACGAAGGAGCGGCCGTCAGGCAGTCGCTGATCTTTTATGATATCGCCCACTTTAAATATTTTAATATTAAATACGGCATGACTACCGGCAATGAGATCCTGAAAAGCGTTGCCGCCCTGCTGATCAAACATTACTATAATAATTTTGTGTTCCGCCTGGCCGACGATCACTTTGTGGTGCTCACGGAAACGGAAAACCTGATGGATAAGATCAACCGGTTCCATGAAGCCGTGCTGAATCTTCGGGATGAAGACAAAGTGGATATCAAAGCCGGTATCTACTCCATAGAAGACGATAAAACCTCGCCCGCGCTGATTTGCGATCTGGCAAAAATCGCCTGTGACATAATCAAAAACAGCGAGATTGAGTATTACAGCTTCTATACGGAAGACCTTAAGGAGAAGCTGGAACGTAAACGCTATATTATCGAAAACCTGGATCAGGCCATCAGCGATAACTATATCCAGGCCTATTACCAGTCCATCATCCGCAGCTCCACCGGCGCCATCTGCGCCAAGGAAGCGCTGGCCCGCTGGAACGATCCCACCCTGGGCATGCTTTCCCCCGGGGAATTCATCCCCGTTCTGGAAGAAGCCAAACTGTTGTATAAGCTGGATCTGCGCATTGCGGAACTGGCCCTGCAGGATATAAAAAGACGCAAGGAACTGCATCTGCCTATAGTCAGATTCTCCGTCAACATTTCCCGGTACGACTTTGAATGCTGTGACATGGTATCGGAAATCAGCAAACGGGTCAGGGACGCAGAGCTTTCTCCCGAAATGCTCATTATTGAAATTACGGAAACCGTACAGGGCATCGATCAGGAGTACCTGAAAGAACAGATCCGGCGTTTCCACGAAGCCGGCTTCAATGTCTGGATGGACGACTTCGGCACCGGTTTCTCTTCCCTTGATGTGCTGCAGGATTTTGACTTTGACCTGATCAAACTGGACATGCAGTTTATCCAGAGTTTCGGGCTCAACCGGAAGAACCCCGTAATCATTAAAAAACTCGTGGAAATGGCCTACGAACTTGGCATTGATACCCTGGCAGAAGGAGTGGAAACAAAAGAACAGATCCAGTTCCTGAAGGAGATTGGTTGCGACAAACTCCAGGGATTCTATTACGACAAACCCCACGCGTTCATGTCGAAGCCAGAAGTTACTATAGACGGAGTACCATTGAAATATGAAGAAAAGAGCGTGGAACCGTCCCAAACCGGGAAAACGACTTTCCACTTTAACCAGTCGGTGGATTATGATTATTTCAAGCTGAACGCCTACCGGGATATCCCCCTGCCCTTTGCGTTGTACAAGGTAATTCTGAATGAAGCGGGCACGGAGTGCGTTGATACGGAGTATGTATTTGTCAATCAGAAATACTGCGAGCTGGTGAACAAAACGAAAGACGAGCTGATTGGTCACCGTTTCTCTGAAAAGTTTGCAGAAACCGGCAGGGACTGGTTCCCCTTCTGCTACCGGGCCGCAATTCTGGGAGAAGAAATCACTGAAACCGTTTTCAGCACGGAGACCCAGCTCTGGCTGAATTTCACCATCGCGCCTACTTCCATACCGAACCACTGCGCCTACACCTTTATGAATATCGACAAGGAGCACAAGGACCGTGCCCTGTTCGATAAGATGGGCAACACGGACAAGGCCATCATCCGGATCGTGGAGACTCTGAACAAACGTCTCCCCTACAAACAGACCATCAATGCCATCCTGGAAGAAATCAGCAAGGTCATCCATCCCGACCGCCTGTACATTCTGGAAACCGACGGCAAAACGGTGGACAATACCTTTGAGTGGTGCGCGGAAGGCATCGAGCCTTCGATTCAGATGCTGCAGGACATTCCCTATGAAGGCTATCTGGATGTCTGGGCGGAAGCGTTAGGCGATCAGGATTCCTTCGTGGTGGAAAATATTGAGCAGTACCTGGAAAAAGATCCCCAGATTTACGAAATCCTGAAAGCACAGAACATTCATAACCTGATTGAAGCGCCTCTCTATGACAACGACAAGATCATCGGGTACCTGGGGGCGGACAATTATCAGGTAACGGAAGAACTGGACACCCGCCGGATCCTGGAAACGGTGTCCCGGTTTATCGCTAAGCGCATCATCAATTACCAGCTGATGAAGCAGCTGGAATTTGTCAACGAGCACGATATGCTTACCGGTTCTCTGAACCGCTACGCCATGCTGGAAAAAACGGCAGAGCTGGAAAAATCAGAAAGCAGCGTGGGTATTGTGTTTGTGGACCTGAACGGGCTGAAAAACACAAACGATAGCCAGGGCCATAAGGCCGGGGACAAGATGATCCGCAACAGCGCTTCGTTCCTTCGTGATTTCTTCGGGGCGGGCAAAGTCTTCCGCACCGGCGGCGACGAATTCAACGTTCTCCTGCCGGGCGTGACGGAAGAAGAATTTCAGGAACTGTCCGTCCGTTTCCTGGAAGAGCTGCACAAATCCCCGCTGAACATGGCCGTTGGCGTGGAATGGTGCGGCAATGCCAAAGATATCATGACCGCTATCGCTTCCGCAGATAAAAAGATGTATCAGAACAAGGCGGAGTATTACATCCGGCACGACAGACGGAAAAAGAAATAAAGCCTCAGTACGTTCCGACAGCAAATACAAATTTAAAAAGCGTGACTTGTACCCCTCCCTCCCCCGAATCGCATAGCCGACTCACACGCAATCCCAATTACGGTTCGTCGCGACGCGCTTCGATGGGGCAAACCCTTCCGGGGCACAAGCTCACGCTTTAGTATTTTTATAGTACTCTTTTACTATAACCCTATGTTTCCTTAAACAATATCAGTCCGCCCTTTCGGTCATAACCGGTGTTCCACAGCTTGGCAAAGTCCAGCCATTCGTAAGCGCCGTAGGTCACGGCTTTCACCAGAAAGCGTCCGTCCGGTTTCTCATCGTACCCGGTGAGCAGGAACCAGTGCCATTCATAATTTTCGAAATTGGGATTTTTGTGATGCAACAACAGGTACGGAATAAGGAAGCCGCGGTCAATCTGCTGCCTGATCGTGTTCACAGTATCTTGTTCGTCATGGTCTCCGGACCAGGGCAGCACATCCAGAAAAAACGTTCCGTGTTCTTTCAGGAATTTTTTGAAAGCAGCCACGAAAATCTCCAGCCTGTTGATGCCCATCAGGCGGGGACGAAGATAAGGTTTCACCGTTTTAAAAAACGCCACATAGTCCCGGCCCCGCAACTGATCCGTTGAAAAGGGGCAAAGATTTTTCAGATTTTTATACAGCGTCATATAAATCAGGCTGTCGCAGGCAGTGACCGCCGCGCAACCTGCAAACCGCATAATCATATCCGGCAGCAGACTCTGCCGGCCCCCGTATTCTTCTCCAACCCAAAAATAATCTAATTCTTTTAACATAATACTCTGACCTGTCGTACAGAATCCCGATGATCGTACTCCAATAATCCGGACAGTATGCCTTGCATCCGCTTTTTCGTCTGGCAGCTGTCAGGCACAATCCTCTGCATTTCCTTTATTTTGTAATCATTATGTGGTAATATAATTAATATAATAAATTGAAATCAGGTGTTTTGTATGATCTTTGCCGCCACACTTGTATTAGGCTGGCTGTTAGGCTGTGTAGGCGCGGGAGGCGCCGGCCTCACCATCACCCTGCTCACTGTCGGGTTCGGGCTGCCCATTCACACCGCCATCGCCGTATCCCTATCCTGTATGACCTTTACCGTTGCCTCCGGAGCTTACAGTCACTATCGCGAAGGCGAAGTGCTGGTCCGTTTGGGCGCTGCAGTGGGAGCCGCAGGCATCTTCGGCGCCCTGGCCGGGACACGCACCGCCTTTCTGATTCCCCCGAAGCTGCTGATGCCCGCCACGGCCATCATGTTGCTCCTGACCACGGCCTTATTATATGTGCAGCTTTTCCGCGGACATTTAATCAAAGACTACGTAGAGCGGAATAAAAGCACGGCAACCGGCAGCGTATTTTATCTGCGCAGCTGCATCATCGGCCTGCTGACCGGTTTTCTCTCCGGTGCCTTCGGCATCGGGGCCACCGCCTTTATCCAGATCAGCCTGATGCTGTTCTTCGGCATCTCCCTCTACCACGCCATCGGCACCACCATGATGATCATCCTGCCCATCGCCGTATCCGGCGGCTTAAGCTACCTGGTCAACGGCATGATGGACCCGGTCGTTTTCATCCAGACGCTGGCGGGGCTCACCATCGGTTCCTTTATCGGCGCCAAGTTTACCCACCTGATCCCGAAAGACATACTCCGTTGCCTGATGATCTCCATGCCGCTGATCGGCGGTCTGCTATTGTTGACGAACTGACCGGCAGACACAACCACCGACGAGCATACGAATGAATCAAACGATGCAAAGGCCGATATGAATACGAAAGAATCTGTGTTTTCCTACGCTCTATCCATGGATTTACTGTAACGCAATTGCTGCCTGTAACAGCAATTGCGTTTTTCTTTTTCCGGTTGTTTCAATATTTGCGGGAACGCATTTACTTCTTTTGCGCTTCTTTCACAATGACTGTCAACGCTTCATTTTCTACCGCCGCGTCTTTAAAAACCCGTAGCATGGTCTTGCCGTAATCACCCAGGTATTCCTTTTTCTGAATCACTTCCGGCACTACGATGACCGTTTCTTCTCCGATGTCACCCAGGCAATCATATAATGCGTCCAGATTTTTTCCATAATAATCCGGAAGCCGCAGCGCTTCCTTTAAGTACGCGTGCGCCCGGGTTCTTCCTTTAAAACGCCTGGCGTCCAATACAATTTCCATAATGCAATCCTCCGATCTCAGTACAGCCGTTCAAACTTCTGGTAATGGGTCGACGTGTAGTAAATCAGCCCGTCGTTGGAGAAGCAGATCCGTTTGGCGTTCCGGTTGCCTCTCACATAATCAATGTCGCATTCCTTCCAGGTACGCCCCTGCTTATCCGGCAGTTTCTTTTCATAGTTGCCGTACCGGTCGCCGCCGATGCTTTTCCCCGGAGCCACCTGGTCCAGGGAGCCTTTGGTCTTCCAGCCTAACTTGTTGGCCTGCCCTTTAGTGATGTAGTTGGGCGGCAGCGTTTTGTACAAATGGATGTACGCCGCCACATGCTCTTTATCCGTGTAGGCTTTTCCTTTTTCTACGCTGACCCGGGCGTCTGTGTTGCTTCCAGGCGCAACCTGCCCGTTGTTTGCGTTTTGGTTATATGCTTTCTTTTCCTGTTTGTTTTGTTTATCCTTTTCTGCAGATGAACTTACCTTACCGTTTTCCTTCTGCTGTTGCTGCGTAACCACCGTAGATTTTGCCGGCGGCGTTTCCTTTTTGCCTGAGCATCCCAGCACCACGCTCAGCGTCATAATGATCGCTAACGCAATCGCAAATACTTTTTTCATTGTGATCCATTCCCCCCTTTTAACTTTCCTCGCGTTTCCTGCAAACGCTCCTGTCCGTTTTGCGTTTGCGTCGATACAGATCCAGCGCAAACACAATGGTAAAAATTACATTTTGCTCTTTCCGATTACTGCAACGCAATTACAATTCTAACTTCTCCACTGCGTGGGCAATTACCGGACGCACAGCTTTTTCATTTTCCCCTTTGAACACAAAACCCAGCTCGATCACTTTCCCGTCTTTCACAAAAGTGTAGCTTTCGTTTTTGCTTCCGTTGACTTCATAGGTTGCTTTCACGCAGTCCCGTCCGTTCAGCGTAACAAATTCCCCTTTATAATCCTTCGCCGCGTCCTTCGTGTCCGCCGCCAGCTTTTGCTTCAGTCCTTCCAGCACCGCCGCTTTGTCCGCCTGCTGTAATCCTCCCAACGTTTGCGGCATAAAAGCGAACTGCTCCCGGGGGTACGAAACCAGCCCCACCATGATGCTTTCGTTGCCGTACACTTCCATGGTCCGCTCCGTTTCCGTGGGTTCTTTCAGGTCAATGCAGGAAGCCGGCACTTCGGTTCCCAACGCAGTGCCCGCCACGTTGATCTTCTTCCAGACCTGGGAGATCTCCACGCTTTCCATCCATTGCGGAATCTTCTCCTGATACTCCGGATACAGCTTTTCGTCCATCATGTACATGACCACGAACATGCGGTTCTGAGTGACAAAGACGTACTCGTCCCGCAGCAGCCGTCGTTTTCCGTCCGTAGTCAGATTGGTGGACACCACATGGACGGCTTTCTGTCCCGCCAGCTCCACTTCCCCGCTGGTGAGGATCTTCTTGGCATTGGCACTGTCCTTGACGCTGTTCTTCACCAGACGCAGAAAGTCTTCCCGGAACGCTTCCACCTGGAACGGCATCAGGGGACCCTTACCGTCAATGGCCGAGGCGTCGATAGCCAGGCGCAGACCCTTTGCCACGTTTTCGCCCCGCAGCACTGCCACCGGGTTGATACCCAGGGGATACACTTCCAGCTCTGCGGGAACAAAAACGCGAAACCCGTTTTTGGCATCCGTAAAGGCAACAACGTCGGTTCTGCCTTCCACGGGTTCTGTTACGGGGAACACCTTTGCTGTTTCAGCTGCAGGCTGCGGTTTGCTGTTTTCCGCTGGCGCTTTCTTCTCCGCCTGCTGTGCTTCAGCCGGCACATGAATCGTTTTACTATTCATTGGTACAGACCTTGCAACCTTTTCATCAAGCGGTCTGCTATCTCTTTCAGCAGTTTTCACAGTTTGCGTTTCTCCGGCTTTGCTGTCTGACTGCACCGCGGCAGTCGCCTGCTGCGCCATTACGCTATTTTCTGTCATGGCAGCCATCCCCAGCACAAGGCCGAGCGATACGACGGCTGCCGCTATTTTATTCTGCAATTCTTCACCTGCTTTCCAGTAACCGTTATAAAATGGAATTGTTACAGAATTGTGTTTGACGAATAATCTTCTTTAATATTATACCACGAATGTGTATAAAAAATGAAAAAGGCATCGCAAAAAATGGACAACGATACGATTTTCTCTCCCGGTCACTTTAGTGACCGGACTTTTTTCGCAACTCCAGTCGTGGTGCGGTTTTCCAGCCTGCTTTCTGTTATAAATATAGACAGCTTAATTGTCTGTCTCCAGGTGACACTTCTTTCGTTCCTTTTATTGCTTTGTTCGGGAAAGCTGCCACTGCGCCGAGCCACCAAAATAGCGTTTTATAACGAAAAACCGCGGCCTGCCATTTCTGACAGACCGCAACGGAAGCAAGCCCAGTCTTTTATTTTTATTATTTATTATTTAAACCAAATCAATCGTCTTTCCAACATAGTCACAGCGCCGCAACTTCACGCAAAGGAAGAGCTGTGACTTCGGCAATTTCGGAGTCAGACAACTTGCCCTGCTTTTTTAACGCTTTGGCCGTGTCAATGCGGCCTTCCTTGTTACCAGCTAAGCGGCCCTTCTTTTCCGCATCTTCCTGTATAATCTTCAAATCCATTTCCCAGGTCACGTATCTCTCCCTCCATTCCTCGTCATTTGTCACACGCTTCGTTTCTGCATCAATAGCCTGCGTAAACTTGCTGCCAGCCTTGCCGCCATTCACATAACACAGAAAATCGGCCAGCGCAGGGGCAGCCCTTTAATCACCGTAGTTTCATCTTTATCGGAATACACCGTGCTGTTGTCGCCCGTCACCTGCATTTCGATGTCCAGTACCGTTCCTTCCTGATTCTCCACATACACATCAAGCCGTATGCTTTTGCTGCTGATTCTC
>ONAV01000077.1 GCA_900315925.1 uncultured Selenomonadales bacterium
GGATGCGAGAAAACCGCACGTCCGGTTCTGTGAGGGGCAGTAGGCAAGCCTTTCACATATAGAGGAAAGGTATGTCGAGACTGTCTACTCGACCAAATCTCAATTTATATGATTAAATGTCGAAATTGAAAGTCCTCCGCTTACCATAATAAATAAGCGGAGGTCTTTTTTGTCCTAAACTTCTTAACTTAATGACATTGTCGGTTTCTGTTAGCCTTATTTTGGGCCATTTTTTGCGTTTCAGACAAAATGCACCTTATTTTCGATGTTGTCATTTTCTCTAACCCTGTCTACATCTGCCTTTGAGGGGTCTAAAAGTCCAGACAATTTCCAGACAATTTTCAGACAAAAATGCCAAAATAAGGGTAACAAATGAAACATATATTAAATACATATTTAAGATAAGAGCCGAAATTCAGGAAAAAATGGTCATTTTCACCTGTTTTTTGAGTTTTTTTCAGGTTTTTCTTGACATAATAAGGCCTTTATACTATAATAATCCAGTAACACGTCAAGTGGTCGACTAGCTCAGCTGGCAGAGCAACTGACTCTTAATCAGTGGGTCCGGGGTTCGAGCCCCCGGTCGATCACCATGTGGGCGTCCGGGTCGCCACTATGCCTCGGTAGCTCAGTTGGTAGAGCAAGGGACTGAAAATCCCTGTGTCCACAGTTCGATTCTGTGCTGAGGCACCATCCTGTATAATTGTTACCCACGGATACTATACCGTGGGTAATTTTGTATAAAGAAACCTGTGTAACGTTTTCTGAATAGCAGGTTTTTGTTGAAAAGCGTTAATGCAACGGTATCGTTGAAAAAGAAGGTGTCGTTTATGTTTCCTGGCGGAGAGAGTACTACAACTTCCCTTATTTTTATCTGGGGTCTTATATTGATCTGCAGTATCCGCGGCTGCTACCGGAATTTTCAGACGGGAGACAAGGCCTGGGGAACTGCTTTTGGAATCTTGATTCCCGCGTCGGCCTATTTTCTGGCGGACCTGTTGGGGTTGCTGCCTCCCGGCGCGCCTCATGTGTTTATGTGAAGTGATTCCGAAGTCTTTGCAGAGTCTTTGTAAAAATACTTGACAAAAGATAAACAATACAGTAAAAGACAATTAGTTAGCGAAAGCTAACTAATTTTTACGTAGTGTGTTAGCGTAAGCTAACCTATTTTCTGATGATTCCTCTTCTATTTTTTGCTTTGTGGAGTCTGCTTAAAAAGCATCTTGCGGATTTACAGTATCCCTTACGGTTAATGTAAATCCGCATGAATAGATTCCGGTGCTTTCTTTTGTGCGACTGGTATCACCCGGTCGCTTTTTTATTTGGTAACAGTGTTAAGGAGATGCTGATTAATCAGCGTTTCCTTAAGTATTATATGCGAAACCATTATTTCCTAAAGGTTCATAAATAAAAAATGCCGGCGGTTGCCACCGGCATTATTTATATTCAATTTTACTTTCTTAATACAAGTCTAGCGGTACCAGTGTGCGTACACCGTCCGAAGTATATACATCCTCCGCTTTGACACGGAATACTTCTTTAAGCAGGTCTACCGTGATTACATCTGCCGGGTTGCCGCTTGTGACTAAGGTTCCTTTCTTCATAACTACTACATGGTGGGCGAACTGTACTGCTTGGTTTAAATCGTGGAGTACCAGCGCGACTGTCAGCTTTAGTTCCCGGTTTAACCGGTCCAGCAGTTTCATGACTTCCAGCTGGTGGCAGATATCCAGATAGGTGGTCGGTTCATCCAGCAACAATACCTGCGGCTTCTGCGCAAGGGCCATGGCGATCCAGGCGCGCTGCCTTTCGCCGCCGGACAGGGTCTGCAGGATGCGGTGCTGGTAAGGCACCAGGCTGGTTTCTTCCAGTGCCCACTCAATACATTCCTGATCTTCTTTTGTTGCCTTGCCGAAGAGACTGCGGTAGGGGAAACGACCCATGGCAACCAGATCCCGTACTGTCATATCGGCCGGGGCCTGGGGCGACTGGGTCAGGATGGCCAGCTTCTGCGCAAACTCTTTGTAACCGAAGTCCCACACGTTCCGGTTCAGCAGGGTAATCTGGCCGGCAGAAATGGGATTGATCCGGCAGATGGCTTTCAACGTAGTGCTCTTGCCGCAGCCGTTAGGCCCGATAATGGCGGTAATCTTCCCATTGGGAATATCCGCATTCATATGCTGTACAATTGTTTTTCCTGACAGTGTGACCTGCAGGTCTCTGACTTCAATCATATTGTCCATCATAATTCCCTCCTTAACAGGAACAGGAAGAATGGCGCGCCGATGAACGCCATGATAATGCCTACAGGCAGTTCAATGGGCGCAAAAGCCACCCGCGCGAACGTATCGCTGAAGGTTATGATGGCGATACCCAGCAGAGCGGCTCCCGGAATCAGGAAGCGGTAATCGGATCCAAGAATCAGGCGGGATACGTGGGGAATTACCAGGCCGACGAAGCCTAACAGGCCCGCCACGCTGACAGCGCTGGCTGCCAAAAGCGCTGCAATGGCGGTCAAAGCAATGCGTGTAACTTCAACGTTTACGCCAAGGCCTTTGGCCATTTCATCGCCTAACTGCAGGATGTTCAGATAGTGGGCGCTGACGATGGCCAGCACCAGACCAATCAATGCGTAGGGCACGATAATGCTGACGTGGGGCCAGCTGCGTGCGGCCAGACCGCCCACCATCCACATCAGGGCGCCGTTGACCCGGTCACTGTAGAAAACCAGCAGGCCGGAGATGCCGGCGCTTAAAAATGCGGATACCGCTACGCCGGCCAGAATAATACGTACCGGCTTGATGCCATTCTTCCAGGCCAGGATGTAAATGGCGATAGCAGCCAGCATGGCGCCGATAAAGGCAACCGGCGTAATCAGGTATTCCAGCGCCGGGAACAAAATCATAATAGTAATGCCTGCGATACCCGCGCCCGAAGAAATGCCGATAATGTGGGGGTCAGCCAGGGGGTTGCGCATGACAGCCTGTAAAATGGCGCCGGAAAGCGACAGGTTCAGACCTACCATGGCGCCCACAATCGTTCTGGGCAGCCGTATATTCCAGATGATCTGATCCTGGGGCGTCGCCTTGGGATGTAATAATATTTCCGCAACCTGGGAAACTGAAATGTCAGCAGCGCCTAAGGCGATGGACATAAGGCAGCCGGTAACGGCAAGAACCGTGAACAGAATCAGCATGGCGACGCGCCAGACCCTGCGGTCAATACCGTAACGTTCCGCCCGCTCGGATGCGTCAGGCAATTTATCTGCCATATTGTTTTCCTCCGATATTATATAAGATTACTTAAAGTTTTCCGGGAATACATGTTTTGCCATCAGTTCCACTGCGTCCGGATACCGTAAGCCCGGGGGCGTCAGGAATAAATCTTCCGGAAGGATAAACACTTTATTGTTCTTGACGGCGGTTAGGGCACTGTAGGCGGGGTTTCCCTGCACATCGGCCTTCAGGCGTTTTTCGATCTTATCCTGGGCGCCCATGGAAGTGATGAAAATGACTTCCGGATCTTTTTCAACTAATGCCTCTATACTGTAAGGCGCTTTTTCCGGTTTGCCCTGAATGGCAGTGGTGCCCTGGGCGATGTTGACAAAACCTAACATTTTAGCTGCGTTGCCGGCAATGCTGTTTTCCAGTTCCACAGTTACGGTGGACGGCGTGGCATGCAGAATCACGATTCGTTTTTTATGGTCTTTCGGCATTTTGGCAACGGTGGCAGTGATTTTTTCATCCATTGTCTTGATCAGTTTTTCTGCTTCGGCAGACTTTCCGTAAACTTTACCGGTGATATCCAGTGCCTCTTTGGTTTCATCATAGGTTTTCGGCTGCAGCGTGATGGCGTTGATGTTGTTGGTTTCCAGCATTTTTATAAATTTCTGATGCTGCGCTGCATTGATAAACACCAAATCCGGCTTCAATCCCACAACTTTTTCCATGTTGATATTAAATACATGGCCAACGTCCTCGGCTTTTTCCATGGAGGGGGGAATTACAGACGCTTTGCTGCTGGAAGGACGGCCGATAATTGTCCCGCCTACCGCGTCTACGTAATTCAGAATTGAAGGTACCATGACCACGACCCGTTCCGGTTTTTTGGCAAGAATTACCTTCCGCTTTTCAGAATCGGTAATTTCCGCAAAGACGTTTTGCGAGGCCTGAACTGCCGGTTTACTGCCTGCATTGGTAGCTGCGTTGTCCGGTTTGCAGCCGAAAGAGGCAAAGGCCAGCAGGCTTACCATCAGTGAAAAGAATAAAAATTTTTTCATAAACCACACCACTTTCCTGATTCAATATTTGTTAAGTCATCTGTTGATGAAGGCTAATTAAAAATGACAATAAAAGTTAAATTATAGTTAATGAATATGTTTGTTACATTGTTTATCCTGTAAAAAACGTAAACCGTTTTCCCCCGGGAATCAGTTTTTCAGTTTTATAAACGCCTGGCCGCCGATGACAAAGACCGCGACCAGATAAATCAGCAGGATTCCCACCGACCATAGCGATACTTCCGCCCCGCTGCCGATGCCCCGCAACAGATAACTGGTGTGGGTGAGGGGCAGGCATTCGATGAAAATCCGCAGCGCGTCGGGTAACGCTTTTGTGGAGAAAAAGGTGCCGCATAAAAAGGACATAGGCAACAGGATATAAGTGTTCACCTGACCCATCTGTTCATACGTTGAGAGGAACATGGCTGCGGCAAAACCGATTTCGGCAAAGATAGCGCAATTCAGAATCAGCACCAGTAAAAAGAGGGGCGTAATGGTGAAGTGCGCGCCGAAAGCATAGGAAAGCGCGATGATGATAGCGGAAGAAATCAATCCCCGCAGAACAGCTGCCAGCACTTTTCCGATTACATAAGCATACGGGCGGATGGGGGCGATGATATATTCTTCAATACTCTTATGATACACCCGTTCCGCGTGGACCGGCGTAACGCTGTTGAAGCTGATGTTCATGGAGTTCAGGGCCAGAATTCCCGGAACCAGAAAATCAATATAGGAAGCGCCGTTAGCCGTCTGAATGCTGCGGCCCAGCCCCCAGCCAAAGGCTACCAGATACAGGAGAGGCGCTACCATGCGGGATAGGATGAAGGCGGTCATGCGATGCTTCAGTACGACCAGTCCCTCCTTCCTTCCGGTCAGTTCAATGAATACATCTTCCAGGTTCGATTTGCGGATGGAGGATGCTGCGTCGATGGTGCCGATGAACTGCCGGGCTTCTTCACGGGTATTGAAAAAGCGGAAGTCCCGGTGCACGTCATCGCGCCATTCCGCTACAAACCGGCCGAAACGGTTGATGAAATTCTGAGGCGTGTCTACATCAATCAGTTTCCCTTTATTCATGATGGCTACACGATCACAAAGTTCTTCTGCTTCTTCAATGTAATGGGTGGTGATCAAAACTGTCGCGCCGTCTTTTGCCAGCCGCCTCACCAGTTCCCAGATACGCCAGCGCACCTGGGGATCCAGGGCTACCGTGGGCTCGTCCAAAAACAGGATTTCAGGCCGGTGAATCAGGGCTCGGGCAATCAGCAGTCTGCGTTTCATGCCGCCGGAAAGCTGCCGCACGCCGTCATTGATTACGTTTTGCAGTTCCACATACTCCAACAGTTCGGCAATACGGGCTTCCCGTTCTTCCCGGTTCATGTGGTAAAGCCTTGCGTGCAGTTCCAGGTTTTCTCCTACGGTCAGGTCCTGATCAAAGTTCAGATTCTGAGGCACGACGCCGATCATCTGCTTGATTTGACGGGCATCGTCCGCATTGCCGATGTGTTTGCCGTCGTACAGGATCTCCCCGGAGGTAGGGCGGGACAGCATGGTCAGCATCCGGATGGTGGTAGTCTTGCCGGCGCCGTTTGGCCCCAGCAGACCGAAAATTTCACCGGTGCCGATGGTCAGGGAAAGATTTTCCACAGCTACCTTTTCCGCTTTTTTATTTTGGGTATCTTTATGGGGAAATGTTTTTCGGAGATTTTTTACTTCAATCATACGTTATGTCCTTCCGCGTCAAAGCCTGGCATTTCCGTAACGGCGTCAGACGCTGTAGGTTTTCCGGCTGTTGCTGTGCGCAGCAGCCGGTTATATTTTACCTTATCCGCTCATTTTTCGCCATATATGAAGCAGGCTGTCTTCCGAAAGTTTATCAATTTTAAAATACGATGCATCCATTTTGCGGGCCAGTTTTTTGGCGAGACCCAGCTTGATAAATCCGTTTTCGGTATCAATAACCGCTATAGGGATATTCCGCTTGCCGAGGTGTTCCGCTTCAGTCATAGCATCGTCTACCGCATTGGTGCCGTTTTCCAGAGGCAGTGTGGCGTGACCGTCCGTAATCAGGATCAGTACGGGATCCTGCAGCGGATCCTGCCGGTACAGCATATCCAGCACATCTTCCGCTTTGGAAAGGCCTTTGGCCAGCGGTGTTTTTCCGCCGGTAGGCATGGCGGCCAGTTTTTTCTGAGCGAAGTCAACGCTCTTGGTGACCGGC
>ONAV01000081.1 GCA_900315925.1 uncultured Selenomonadales bacterium
ATCGTAACCAGCGTGTTGTTAAAAGTGGATTTAATATGCGCAGCGCCGGCAACGACGTTTTTGCTTACTTTCTTTTTGTTGCGAACTACTTTTTTTCCTGCCACTTCTTATTTACCCTCCTCTACTGATTACTTCTTGCCCTGGCCCTTTTTGGGACCCTTGCGGGTACGGGCGTTGTTTTTGGTGTTCTGGCCGCGAACGGGCAGACCGGCGCGATGTCTTCTGCCGCGATAGCTGCCAATTTCTACCAGACGTTTAATGTTGAGGGATTCCTCACGGCGGAGGTCGCCTTCCACCTTGTAATCTCTGTCCACAACCTCACGAATTTTCGCAACTTCGCCTTCGGTCAGATCGCGAACACGGGTATCGGGATTGATACCGGTCTTTGCCAGGATCTCACGGGATAAGGTAAGACCGATACCGAAAATATAGGGCAGCGCATATTCTACACGCTTATCATTCGGTAAATCGACACCAGCAATACGTGCCATTCAAGTGTACCTCCTTCTTAACCTTGTCTTTGTTTATGCTTCGGATTTTCGCAAATGACCATAACGCGGCCTTTGCGTTTGATAATTTTGCATTTTTCGCAAATACGTTTTACAGACGGTCTGACTTTCATTTTCTACCTCCTCAGTGTCTGTGCCGGTTTATTTATACCGGTAGGTGATTCTTCCACGGTTCAAATCATAAGGTGTCAGTTCCACTGTCACTCTGTCGCCGGGTAAGATTTTGATGAAATTCATACGGATCTTACCGGAAATATGAGCCAGTATCTCATGATTATTCTGTAACTTAACCTTGAACATAGCATTGGGAAGCGATTCCAGAATCGTGCCTTCCACTTCGATTACATCCTGCTTTGACACAGATCCTTACCTCCCTGCCCGTTCTTCAAGGCTTGCCTTTACATCGGCATAAACTTTGTCGATAGCCTGCGTTCCGTCAATTTCCAGATAAACACCCTGCTTATTATAGTATTCAATCAGGGGTTCCGTCTGGGAATGATATGCCTTCAGGCGGTTCTTAACGGTTTCTTCTTTATCATCATCACGCTGATAAAGGCTGCCGCTGCATTTATCGCAGACACCCTCCACTTTCGTGGGATTGAAGGAAACATGGTAGGTTGCGCCGCAGGCCTTGCAGATGCGCCGCCCCGTTACACGGGATACCAGTTCGCCATCCGGTACGACAATATTTACTACGCCGGTCAGTTTGATCCCCAGATCGTTCAGGATTCCGTCCAGTGCAACAGCCTGTTCTTCCGTACGGGGAAACCCGTCTAAAATGAAACCTTTTGCACATTCCGGTTTAGACAAACCTTCCCGTACAATTCCGATTGTTACAACGTCCGGTACCAGTCCGCCGGCATCCATGTATTTTTTAGCTTCTTTTCCCAGCTCCGTGCCCTGCTTTACAGCAGCCCGGAACATATCACCGGTGGAGATATGGGGAATTTTATACGTTTCGACAAGCTTTTCAGCCTGAGTACCTTTTCCGGCACCAGGAGGTCCCATTAAAAGAATATACATCTGTCTATCCTCCTTTACTTCATAAAGCCCTGGTAATGACGTACCAAAGCCAGCGACTCAATCTGTTTCATTGTATCCAGTGCAACACCGACGACGATCAGCAGAGATGTGCCGCCGATGTAGATACCCTCGATACCGGTCAGGTACACGATGATGTGGGGCATCATGGCAATCAGGGCCAGGAATATGGCGCCTGACAGCGTAATACGCGTCATGACCATGTCCAGATAATCGGTAGTCGGTTTGCCGGGCCGCAGCCCCGGGATAAACCCGCCCATCTTCTTGATATTCTCACTCATATTCTTGATATCCAGCGTAACCGCGGTGTAGAAGAACGTGAAGAATATAATCAGGATGATATACAATGCAGTTTGCAGCGGCGTGCCCCATGCAAAATACCCTGCAATTTTCTGAACCCAGGGTACTTTTACAAACTGTCCGATCGTAGCCGGAAGCATCAGAAGTGACGAAGCAAAGATAATGGGGATTACGCCTGCCTGGTTCACCTTCAAGGGAATGTAACTGCTGTGACCGCCATACATCTTACGGCCTACGATACGTTTCGAATACTGTACAGGGATCTTGCGGACGCCCTGTGAAATCGCAACTACGAAAACGACCATAGCCAGCGCGATAAGCAGGAACAATATCACGTTCAGAATGTTAATTGTACCTACATTCAGATATTTTGCCAGCGTGGAGATGCCGTCCGGGAGGCGGGAAACGATACCCGCAAAGATGATCAGGGAGATACCGTTGCCGATACCTTTCTGCGTAATCTCTTCACCGATCCACATCAGCAGGCAGGTGCCTGCCGTTAAGGATACGACGATCATCAATACCGAGAACACATTCGGGTTATTGATGGCGGACCGCAGACCGAATGCCATACCGAAGCCCTGGATCACTGCAAGGACTACGGTAAGGTAACGGGTCGTCTTGTTGATCTTCTTGTAACCTTCCTGCCCTTCCTTGGACCATTCTTCCAGCGTCGGTATAACCACTTTCAACAGCTGCAAAATAATGGACGCGTTGATGTACGGGGTGATACTCATTGCAAAAATGGAGAACTTGCTCAGGGCGCCGCCGGAGAACAGATCCAGCAGGCCAAACAGGTTTCCATTGTTAAATAACTGCTCAATCATTGCGGCATTGACTCCGGGAACCGGAATATGGGTTCCCAGTCGGAACACCGCAAACATTACCAGGGTGAAGATAACTCTCCGCCTCAGTTCGGGGACCCGAAGAACATTAGCCAAAGCAGCTAACATTATCAGATCACCTCTACTTTTCCGCCGGCAGCTGTAATCTTTTCTTCAGCAGTCTTGCTGAAGCCGTTTGCCTGTACCGTCAGTTTTTTAGTCAGCTCGCCGCCGCCTAAAATGCGCAGTCCGTCACGAATATTCTTAATCAGACCGCATTCGATCAGCATTACAGGTTCTACTACAGTACCGTCTTCAAAGCAGTTCAAAGTACCTACGTTTACTTCTACATATTGTTTGCCGAACTTGTTATAGAAGCCGCGTTTCGGAAGACGCAGGTATAACGGTCTCTGGCCGCCTTCAAATCCCGGGCGTTTTACACCGCCGGAACGGGATTTCTGACCCTTTTGGCCTTTGCCGGAGGTCTTGCCCAGACCGGAACCCAGGCCACGGCCTACACGAACGCGGGCTTTATGGGAACCCGGAGCCGGATGTAATTCATGTAATTCCATTTTGCTGCACCTCCTTATTAAGCTTCCACTTCTTCGACCTTCACAAGATGTCTCACTTTGTGAACCATGCCGCGAATGGTCGGGTTATCTTCCTGTACTACAGAAGTACCGATTTTTCCTAAGCCCAGCGCTCTTACGGTTGCGCGCTGATCCTGCTTGTATCCGATCAAGCTGCGGATCAGCGTGATTTTTAACTTTTTCATCAGGCTTCCTCCTTAGCTTAACCTAAAATTTCCTGGGGAGTCTTGCCGCGCAGGGCAGCTACAGACTGCAGGTTCTTCAGACCTTTCAACCCTTCCAGGGTTGCGCGTACCATGTTGTTGGGGTTATGGGAACCCTGGCATTTCGTCAGGATGTCGCGGATACCTGCCAGTTCCAGAACGGCACGCACCGGACCGCCGGCAATAACGCCGGTACCTTCGGAAGCCGGACGCAGGAACACGCGGCCTGCACCGTACACACCGATAATTTCGTGAGGAATGGTATTGCCTACCATGGTAACTGTAATCAGATTTTTCTTAGCGTCGTCAACGCCTTTCCGGATTGCTTCCGGAACTTCAGCAGCTTTGCCCAGGCCCATACCTACATGGCCTTTTCCATCGCCAACCACAACCAGTGCGGCAAAGGTGAAGCGACGGCCGCCTTTAACAACTTTCGCAACGCGATTGATGAATACAACT
>ONAV01000056.1 GCA_900315925.1 uncultured Selenomonadales bacterium
GAACTGGTGGAAGAACGGGGCAGCATGATCAACGATACGCTGATCCCCTTTGACTTGAAAGAGCAGCAGAAGGTTTTCGGCTACACCCAGGAAGACCTGACCCAGATGATCGTTCCCATGGCCCGCATGGGCAAGGATCCGGTAGGCGCCATGGGTATCGACGCACCCCTGCCGGTGCTTTCGGAAAGACCCCAGATGTTGTACGATTATTTCCAGCAGAATTTTGCCCAGGTGACAAACCCGCCTATCGACGGCGTCCGGGAAAGTATCGTCACCTCTTCCCGGGTGATGATCGGCAACGTGGCCAACATTATGGAACCGGATGAAAAAGGCACGGCGGCGCTGGAAGTGCTGCGCCCCATCCTGACCAACCGGGAGATGGCGGTCATCAAGAACCTGCAGACAGACAAGCTGCGGGCCGTGACCCTGTCCATGCTGTATCCGGTGAACGGCGGCGCGGAAGCCATGGAAACAGCTATCGAATCCATCTGCATCGACGCCTACCGGGCCATCCGCAACGGCGCCAATATTTTAGTGCTGTCTGACCGGGGCGTGAACTCCCGAATGGCAGCGGTACCGGCGCTTCTGGCATCGGCGGCGGTGCACAATTACCTGATTAAAAAGACGGTGCGCTCCGACGTAGGGCTGGTGCTGGAATCCGGCGAGCCCAGGGAGACCCACCATTACTGTACCCTGATCGGCTACGGCATTACGGCTATCAATCCGTACCTGGCGCTGGACACGGTCCACGCGCTGGCAGCGGAAGGCAAACTGTTGCAGGGACTGGATGCGGCGCAAGCGCAGGCGAACTATCTGAAAGCTGCCGTGGGCGGCATTCTGGCCGTTATGGCGAAGATGGGCATTTCCACTGTGAAGAGTTATCACGGAGCCCAGATTTTTGAAGCGGTGGGCCTGAAACAGGAACTGGTCCAGAAGTATTTTGTCAATACGCCTTCCCGTATTGAAGGGCTGGGATTGGCGGAAATTGCGCGGGAGACCCAGCTGCGGCACCAGAACGCCTATAAAGACGAAGGGGATCTGCCCAGCGGCGACTATTATATGTACCATAAAGGCGGAGACCAGCCCCACATTCTGGATCCGGAAGCCATCCGCCTGTTGCAGAAGGCCTGCAAAGAAGAAGATTACAAGGCCTATAAAGAGTATGCGAAGATCGTTGACAAGGGCGCGGTGTACCGGTTGCGCGACCTGCTGGATTTCTACTGCCCGCCGGGCTGCAGCATTCCTATTGAAGAAGTGGAGCCGGTGGAGAAGATTTTGCTCCACTTCCGTACCGGCGCCATGAGCTACGGCGCCCTGAGCAAGGAAGCCCACGAGTGCATCGCCATTGCCATGAACCGTATCGGTTCCATGAGCAACTGCGGCGAAGGGGGCGAAGATCCGGCCCGGTTTGTGAAACTGGAGAACGGGGACGACCCCAGCGACGGGGTGAAGCAGGTTTCCACAGCCCGGTTCGGCGTTACCAGCAACTATCTGGTAAACGGCCGGGAACTGCAGATCAAATGCGCCCAGGGGGCCAAGCCCGGCGAGGGCGGTCACCTGCCCGGCGCCAAGGTGTTCCCGGAAATCGGCAAGACCCGGCATTCTACGCCGGGGGTAGCGCTGATTTCCCCGCCGCCCCATCACGACATCTATTCAATCGAAGATTTGTCGGAACTGATTTTTGACCTGAAGAACGCCAACAAGGACGCGGACATCAGTGTGAAGCTGACGGCAGGTTCCGGTATCGGTACCATTGCGGCCGGTGTGGTAAAGGCTAAAGCGGACGGTATCACCATCAGCGGGTTTGATGGCGGCACCGGCGCATCTCCCCGCTCCAGCATGCGCCATGCGGGCATTCCCTGGGAACTGGGGCTGGCGGAAGTTCAGCTTCGGCACGGGTCCTCTCATTGCCCTGGGCTGCCATATGCTGCGGGTGTGCAACCTGAACACCTGTCCCTTCGGCATCTGTACCCAGAATGAAACGCTTCGGAAACGGTTCAGCGGTAAACCGGAATACGTGATCAATTATCTGAAATATGTGGCGCAGGATCTGCGGGAGATTATGGCCCGTCTGGGCTTCCATACGGTAGATGAGATGGTGGGCCGCTCCGACCGCCTGAAGCAGCGGGAAAGCGCCGCCAACTGGAAAGCGGCGGAAGTGGATCTGGACCGTCTGCTGTTCCGTCCCTATACGGACACTGAAGTGGGACACCGCTGTCTGCACCGGCAGAAGCACAACATCGGGGAAACCCTGGATATGTCCAAACTGGTGCGCATGTGCAAGCCGGCGCTGGACTGCAAAAAGACCATCCGGGCCCGGCTGCGCATCCAGAATACCAACCGCGTAACGGGTACCATTCTGGGCAGTGAGATTACCCGCCGTTACGGGGAAGAAGGACTGCCGGAGGATACCATCAAACTGTCTTTTGTGGGTTCGGCAGGCCAGAGCTTCGGCGCCTTTATCCCGAAAGGCCTGACCCTTTCCCTGGAAGGGGACGCCAATGACTATCTGGGCAAAGGGCTTTCCGGCGGCCGGCTGATGGTATTCCCGTCCCGGGAGGTTTCTTTTGCGGCAGAAGCAAATGTGATCATCGGCAACGTGGCCTGCTTTGGGGCTACCGGCGGCGAGGTGTATATCAACGGCCAGGCCGGGGAACGCTTCTGTGTACGTAACAGCGGGGCCACGGCGGTGGTGGAAGGCATCGGCAACCACGGCTGCGAATATATGACCGGCGGCCGTGCGGTGATCCTGGGAAAGATCGGACGCAACTTTGCCGCAGGCATGTCCGGCGGTGTGGCCTACGTGCTGGATATGCAGCCTGAGCTGTGCAACCGGGATCTGGTGGAACTGGAAAAACTGGAAGACGCCGCAGAACAGGATGAGGTGAAAGCCATTGTGGAGCGGCATCTGGAGTTTACCGGGAGCCCCCTGGCAAAACGCCTGCTGGATACCTGGGAAGACACGGTGCAGCGGTTTACGAAAGTCATCCCCAGAGAATACAAGGCCATGATGCTGAACATCGCACGCTTTAAGGCGGAAGGCCACAGTGACGCGGAAGCCAGAAGGCTGGCGTTTATGGAAGGAAACGGGTAAGTAACAGACAAAGGTACAGCTTGTTGTATGAAAGCCAATGAAACGTATTGAAAAACCGAAAGATGCGGAATTACTATTTGACAGACACCATTTGATCCAGTTGCTATGGCCCCTTGTGGTAGAACAGCTGCTGTCCGTCCTGGTAGGGATGGTGGACGTAATGATGGTAGCGTATGTGGGGGAAGCTGCTGTTTCCGGTGTATCCCTTGTTGATTCTGTAAATTATCTGGTGATACAGGTGCTGTTTGCGCTTGCTGCCGGCGGTACTGTGGTTTGCGCGCAGTCCATCGGCAGCGGCGATTATAAGCTGGCTGGCAAAAGCGGCGGGCAACTGCTTTTTATCACAACATCGGTAATGCTGTTCATCTCCGCGGCGTTTTTGCTGCAGGGGGATACCCTGTTGTCGGTTATCTTCGGGACGGTTGACAGGGATGTTATGGAAGACGCGGTCAAATACCTGGCGTATACCTCGGCGTCCTTCCCGTTCCTGGCGGTCTACTATTCTGCGGCAGCCATATTCAGGGCAGCAGGCAATACGAAATTATCCATGCTGACCTCGTTGGGAATGAATCTTCTCAACATCATAGGCAACGCAATCTGTATTTTCGGGTTTCACATGGGTGTGGTGGGCGTTGCCCTGCCGACGCTGCTCGCAAGGATGATTGCGGCGGCGTTTATGGTGTACGGCCTTACGCATTTTGGAAAGGAAATCCGGGTCGAAACCCTGTTACAGATGAAACCGGATCGCGTGATAATCGGAAAAATACTATCCATAGGAATACCTAACAGCGTGGAGAGCGGGCTTTTCAATTTTGGGAAAATTTTGCTGCAAAGCCTGGTATCTACGCTGGGCACTGCGTCTATAGCCGCCTATGCCGTCGCTTCGAATCTGGCGACGTACCTGTACCTTCCCGGCAACGCCCTGGGGGCCGGAATGATTACTATTGTGGGGCAGTGCTATGGAGCGAACAAACCGGATCAGGCCCGCTATTATGCCCGCAAACTGTTATATCTGAATTATGCGTTTCTCCTTGTGATTTGTGCCGTCATGATTGCAGGAAGAATTGTCTGGATCGGGTTCTATAATTTGTCTCCTCAATCTGCAGCCCTTGCGGAGGGCTTGCTTTTGTCCCATTCCGTGGCGATGGTCATCTGGCCGGTGGCGTTTTTGCTTCCATACTATTTCCGGGCTGTGGGCAAGGCTGCGTTTACCATGAAGGTGGCTGTCTTTGCCATGGCGGTATTCCGGGTTGGACTGGCCTATCTGTTTGTCGGTGTATGGCATAAGAATGTGCTGTGGGTATGGTATGCCATGTTTGCGGACTGGCTGTTCCGCATCATTGTGTATGGCTATGGTTTCATGAAAGACGATACCTTTTCCCAAGCATAGCAGGCTTCGGTTACACTGCAGCCTGCCTTGACAGGCTGAAACCGTACCCGCGCCATCTGATCTTCAGAAGAAAAACCGTAACATTGTTTACATATCGGGACGAGTTTTTGAATTTTTGCTTTAAAATGTGAAAAACCATTTGACGAAGTGTGTATCCGGTGTTAAACTACTTTACAAGTAAATATTGACCACAAAACCGTTGAGACGGAGATCAAGCCAATATAAGCGCTCACAGAGAGTCCGGGCAGCTGGGATCCGGATAGAAATGCTGGTTGGTAAATGGACCGTTGAGGGTGTGCTGAAATCGCAGGAGGCTGTACAGACAGAATCGCAATTATGTTGCGAAATTCCGGCGAGAGTATTGCACAACGTTTCGTCCGCGTTAGGGAAGGAGGATGTGTTGGCATCCGCAGAGGGCACAGCAATGCTGTGAATCAAGGTGGTACCGCAGGTTTGATACTAGTATAACCTGTCCTTGTTAAATGCGAGGACAGGTTTTTTGTTTGGCTTTTTGAACAGACGCCTGTAACTCGTAGCAAGATGTCCAAATAGGATGTGTGTCTGTATTCAAATCACAAATGAGGGGGATTGGAAAATGATTAAAGAGGCCATCGTCAAGATTGTAAGCAAAGAGGACCTGACTTACGAAGAAGCTTACACGGTGATGAACGAGATTATGAGCGGGGAGACTACGGCTACGCAGAACGCGGCGTTTCTGGCCGCTCTCTCCACGAAAAGCGCCCGGGCGGAGACGACGGATGAAATTGCCGGCTGCGCTGCTGCCATGCGGGCCCATGCAACCAGAGTGGAAACGGGCATGGATGTGTTTGAAATCGTGGGTACCGGCGGTGACAACGCCCAGAGCTTTAACATCTCTACCACTTCGGCGCTGATTGCGGCGGCGGGAGGCATGAAGGTGGCCAAGCACGGCAACCGGGCGGCGTCCTCCCTGTGCGGGACGGCAGACTGCCTGGAGGCGCTGGGAGTCAATATCAACCAGAGCCCGGCAAGGTGTGTGGAGCTGTTGAAGGAAGCGGGCATGTGCTTCTTCTTCGCCCAGAAGTATCACACGTCCATGAAATATGTGGGCGCGATTCGTAAAGAACTGGGTTTCCGCACGGTGTTCAATATTCTGGGACCGCTGACCAACCCGGCTTCGCCGTCTATGCAGCTGCTGGGCGTGTACGACGGCTATCTGGCGGAGCCCCTGACCCGGGTTCTCACCAGTCTGGGCGTAAAACGGGGCATGGTTGTGTACGGGCAGGACAAGCTGGACGAAATCTCCCTCAGCTCGCCGACCACTATCTGCGAGATCAAGGATGGCTGGTATAAGACGTATGCGATCACGCCGGAAGAGTTCGGCTTCGAACGCTGCAAGAAGGAAGACCTGAAGGGCGGAACACCGGCAGAAAACGCGCAGATCACGCTGGATATACTGAACGGCGTGAAGGGACATAAACGGAACGCGGTACTGCTGAACGCCGGGGCGGCGCTTTACATCGGCGGCAAAGCCAGGGATATGAAAGAGGGCATCGCATTGGCAGCGGAGCTGATTGACACCGGCAAGGCGCTGGCCACGCTGCAGAAGCTCATCGAGGTCAGCAACAGGCCGGAATAAACGGGAGAGACGCTGGCAGCTTCTAATATAATATGGAAGAAAAGTTTGATAAAAAAGGTTGTTAAAACATCGTGATCTTAGATACATTAGCGGCAGCGGCGAAAGCGCGGGTTGCCAAACTGAAAAAACAGAAAAGCCTGGTAACGGTGCGGGCAGAGGCAGAGCAGGTTAATCACAGGGAAACCTACTATTATAAATATACAGCTTCTGCTGATTCAGAAGCCGACAGGAATAGGACGGAAAGGGATGCAGGTAAAGTCACGAACGGAAGAGAGCCTGTGAAAGACGCAGTGTGTGCAGGGCAAACGTCTGCCAGGCTAACGAAGTGCTTTCAGGCAAACCTGCAGCGTCCCGGGCTGAACTTCATCTGCGAATGCAAGAAGGCATCTCCTTCCAAAGGGCTGATATCCCCGGAGTTTCCCTATCTGGAAATTGCGAAATCCTATGAAAGAGGCGGTGCGGCTGCCATCTCGGTTCTGACGGAACCGGAGTATTTCCTGGGGTCGGACGTGTATTTAAGGGAGATTGCGGCACAGGTTTCCCTGCCGGTGCTGCGGAAGGATTTCACGGTGAGCCCCTACCAGATTTACGAAGCGAAGGTACTGGGCGCCGATGCGGTTTTACTGATCTGCGCCATCCTGTCTGCGAGCCAGCTGGAGGAGTACAGACTGACAGCGGAAAGCGTAGGATTGGACGCCCTGGTGGAGACGCATGACGGGTGGGAAATTGAAACAGCGCTGAAGAGCGGAGCAAAGATCATCGGTATCAACAACCGCAACCTGAAAGATTTTACAGTGGACATCGGCGCTTGCCTGCAGCTGCGGAAGGAAATTCCGGAAGACCGCGTCTGTATCGCGGAAAGCGGGATCCAAGGTGCCAACGATATAAGGGCGTTAAAGGAAAGAAACTTTAATGGCGTACTGATCGGCGAAACGCTGATGCGAAGCGGAAACCCGGAAGAGATGCTGAGGAAGTTGAAGGAAGCGTGATTAAGTCGTCTGCATGTTGACCGGTGCCTTTTGTGACCTTAAGGAAGCGTGAGAAGGGAATCATGTCCTCACAACGAACAGATGAAGCAGGCGGGGATGCGTTATGGTAAAAGTGAAATTCTGCGGCATACGCAGAACCGAAGACATAGAAGCGGTGAATCGGCTGAAACTTGACTTAGCAGGCTTTGTGTTTGCGAAAAGCAAGCGGCAGGTCACGAAAGAGCAGGCTGCTGCGTTAAAAGAACTGCTTGACCCCGGAATTAAAACGGTGGCGGTGCTGGTAAACATGCCTGTTGAAGAAGCCGCGGCCCTGGCAAATACAGGCATCGCCGATTTGCTGCAGCTGCACGGAGATGAAGACGCTGACTACATTGCAAAGCTGAAAACCCTGACCGGATCGAAAATCATCAAAGCGATCCGGCTGCGGAGCGGGGGCTTGCCGGTACAGGGAAACGGAGCAGAGGAAAGGGTTTACACAGCGAATGCCGGACTTTTGGCAGAAGTGGCTCAGGCAGACTACTATCTGTTCGATACATTCGTCGCGGATACCTACGGCGGAACCGGAAAAACGTTTTCCCTCTCTTTATTAAAAGGAATGCGGATTGACAAACCGTTCTTCCTGGCCGGAGGACTGGATGCGGACAATGTGGCGGAAATCATCAGGCAGGTACAGAAAGACGAAACGCTGCGTCCGAATTTCTACGGAGTAGATGTCTCTGGGGGAATTGAGACTGACGGATATAAAGATACGGTAAAGATGGAAGCATTTATGAAAGCGATACGAGGATAAGGGCAGAAAGGAAGTTTATCATGACAAAGGGAAGATTTGGAATCCACGGCGGACAGTACATTGGAACTGGAACGGGCATATGAATATTACAAAAACGACAAGGCCTTCTGGGACGAGCTGCGCCAGCTGTACCGGGATTACGCCAACCGCCCCAGCATGTTATATTACGCGGAAAAGATGACAAAGGACCTGGGCGGGGCCAAAATCTACCTGAAACGGGAAGACCTGAACCATACAGGCGCCCACAAGATCAACAACGTGCTGGGCCAGTGCCTGCTGGCACAGCGCATGGGCAAGAAGCACGTCATCGCGGAGACCGGGGCAGGCCAGCACGGGGTGGCTACGGCGACGGTGGCGGCGCTGATGGGCATGGAATGCACTGTGTACATGGGCAAGGAAGACTGCGAACGGCAGGCCCTGAACGTGTTCCGCATGGAACTGAGCGCTTAGGGTTTGGACGGCCCGGGTGGAAGATACCTATTACGTGTTAGGCTCCGTTATGGGACCCCATCCGTACCCGGAAATGGTGCGGGACTTCCAGAAGGTCATCGGGGAAGAAGTGAAAGCCCAGCTGCTGGAAAAAGAAGGCCGGCTGCCGGATGCGGTCATCGCCTGTGTAGGGGGCGGGTCCAATGCCATGGGTCTTGTGGATACGGAGCGGACGGCGGCTACCATTGCCAGGGGTTCGGAAGGTATCTTCCACGGCATGAAATCCCTGTTCCTGCAGGATGAATACGGACAGATCGCGCCGGTGTATTCCATTTCCGCCGGGCTGGACTATCCCGGCATCGGGCCGGAGCACGCGTACCTTCATGACATCGGCCGGGCGGAGTACGTGCCGGCTACGGATCGGGAGTCGGTAGACGCGTTCCTGTACCTGTCCAAGACGGAAGGCATCATCCCCGCAGTGGAAAGCGCTCACGCCCTGGCCTACGCCATGAAGCTGGCGCCCACCATGGACAAGGATAAAATCATCGTAGTGAACCTCTCCGGACGGGGAGATAAAGACGTGGCGGCCATTGCCAGATATTTGGGGAGGGATTTGCATGAGTAAGATAGCAGAGGTACTGAAGAACCATAAAAAGATGTTTGTACCGTTCATAACAGCAGGCGACCCGGACCTGGAAACCACGAAGAAGCTGATCCTGGCTATGGAAGAGGCGGGGGCCACGATTATCGAATTAGGCATTCCCTTCAGCGATCCCATGGCGGAAGGCCCGGTGATCCAGGAAGCCGATATCCGGGCTCTGAACGCAGGTACTACCACGGACAAGGTCTTTGATATGATCAAAGAGGTGCGGAAGGAGACAGATATACCGCTGGTGTTCCTGACTTACGCCAACCCGATTTTCCATTACGGCACGGATAAATTCTATGCCCGCTGTGCAGAAGCAGGAGTGGACGGGACTATCGTGCCGGACGTTCCCTATGAGGAACGGGGCGAACTGGAAACCGCCTGCGAAAAGTACGGCGTGGACCGTATTACCATGATCGCACCCACATCGGAAGACCGGATCCAGCAGATTGCCAAAGACGCGAAAGGGTATGTGTACATCGTTTCCAGTTTGGGCGTGACCGGTGTTCGCAGCGAGATTACAACGGATATCGGGACGATTTACAAAAAGATCCGGGAAGTGACGGATACGCCGGCTGCCGTTGGCTTTGGTATTTCCACCCCGGCCCAGGCGGCAGAGATGGCCCGGCTCAGCGACGGGGCCATCGTGGGCAGCGCTATTGTGAAGATGATCGCGGAGTACGGCAGGGACTGCGTGGAACCGGTCAAAGAATATGTAAAGAAGATGGCGGACGCAGTAAAACGGCAGTAATTAATAGATAGAATGATTTGATGTTTTGGAGGGGAATCATGGATTTTCGCAGTGTAATCGCCAGGCTGGAGCAGCAGGGCAAAGTGGTTCATGTGAAAAGCGAAGTGGATCCGGTACATGAGCTGGCAGGCATTGCCAAGAAATTTGAGGGGCAGGAAAAGATCGTTGTGTTTGACCGGGTCAAAGGGCAGAAGTATCCGGTGGCCTGCGGTCTCTGGTGGAACCGGGATATCATCGGTTCCCTGTTCGGTGTAAAAGCGGGAGAGGTTCCCGGCGTTTTCGCGGCAGCCGGGAAAAGCTTTCAGGAGAAACCGGTGGCGCCGGTTATCGTGGATAATCCGCCCTGCCAGGAAGAAGTGACCCTGGCCCCGAATCTGTACGAACTGACGGTGCCTACCCTGGCGCTGGAGGACGGCGGCGCGTATTTCAGCAACTGCATCGTCATTGCGAAAGATCCGGATACGGGCGTGCGGAACACGTCTATCCACCGGCTGATGATTACCGGAAAAAACCGGCTGGCCATGCTGATGGATGTGGGGCGTCACCTGCGCAGTTATTATGAACGGGCGGAAGCCAAGGGCCAGCCGCTGGAGATTACAATCAACAACGGTGTGGACCCGGCAGTGTATGTTTGCGCCACCTATCCAGGGACCGGCATCCGTGATGATGAATTAGGCGTTGCCTCTGCCCTGAACGGGGGAGAGCCGGTACGTCTGTCCCGCAGCAAAACGGTAGGGGTAGAAGGACTGGCCGATGCGGAAGTCGTCATTGAAGGACGCATGCTGCCAAACATCCGGGAACCGGAAGGTCCCTTTGGAGAAGTCAGCGGTTTTTATGCCCAAAAGGATAACCGCTGGGTCGTGGAAGTAACGGCGATCACCAACCGGAAGCAGCCTCTCATGTCCACGTTGCTGCCGGGCAAAGAGGTCTGGAACTCTGTTGGCTGCACCGCGGAGGCTTCGATTCTGGCGACGGTTTCCAAAATGGTGGGCGGGGTGAAGAACGTATACCTGTCCCACGGCAACTGCGGCTTCTTCGGCTGTGTGGTACAGATGGAGCCAACCCGCCCCGGCATGGGCAAAAATGCTATCATGGCTGCGTTTGCCGCCTTCCCGCCCATGAACATGGTGACAGTAGTGAATTCCGATGTGAACATCTTCGACGCGGAGGATGTGATGCGGGCCATTACCACCCGCTGCAATGTGGCGGAGGACATGGTGATCATCAAACACGCGGCCTGCCACGAACTGAATCCGGCTACGGATTACGGGGTGGGAACAAAATTCGGCTTTGACTGCACCGTTAAGCCGGGTCAGGAAGAACGGAACAAAAAAGTCGCATTCCGGGATGTAGACCTGAGCCGTTATGAAATAGAATAGGAAATAGTAGTAAAATGCGAATTATTGTGGGAGTTACAGGCGCTTCCGGGGTCATCATGAGTTATTATCTCCTGAAAGCACTGAAGGATGCGCCTGACTGTGAAATACATTTAGTGACCAGCAAAGCGGCCAGGCTTACCTGGCAGTATGAAACCGACAGGCCTTTTGAGGAACTGACGTCTTTAGCAGATGCGGTGTATGAAGAAGACGACCTGGCGGCAAAAATTGCCAGCGGCTCGTTCGTAACCGACGGTATGATCATCCTTCCCTGCAGTATGAAGACTCTGGCGGGGATCGTCAGCGGCTACGCAGAAAACCTGCTGCTGCGGGCGGCGGACGTCTGCCTGAAGGAAAACCGGCGCGTGGTGCTATGCCCCCGGGAAATGCCGTTGGGGAAGATCCATCTGCACAACATGAGCCTGGCAGCCCAATACGGCTGTACCATCATCCCGCCGATGCTGACCTTTTATAATGGGCCACGGACGGTAGAAGACCAGATCCATCATGTGGTGGGTAAAGTACTGCTGCAATTCGGAATCATCTATGAACGGATGAAGTCCTGGGAAGGAAGGCGGTAGCGGATATGTTTGAACTTACGCAGGGGGAAGGAAGATATCAGGTTCGGTTCCGGGTGCTGACTGCCGATGGCAACGGGCTGGTGGTTTTTATTACCGGCGGGGAGCGCCCCCATTTAGGCGGTACAGCCCTGGCATCGCTGCCGCCGCAAGGCTGCGGGGACCTGTCCAGCTGCGATACCTGGGATATCACACTGCCCGGCCATAAGGACAAAGAACTGGCCCGGGAGCTTGCGCGGAAAATCTGCCTCGCCGTGGGCGAACCTGTTTCCGTAAATGTGGGGATCCACACAGACAATGCTTCCGGGGAAGAGATACGGTATCTCTGCAGTCAGGCGGGGGAACTGGCGGAACGGTTCATCAGCCAATATATTGTAAATAAGGAAAAAACAAGGTTGACAGAGGTTGAAAATTTTACATAATCTAATAAAATAAATTAAAATGTGTTCAGGAGGAAACGAAATGGCAAAGAAAGCACCCCACAGATTATATTTAACGGAAGAGCAGATCCCTACAGCGTGGTATAACCTGCGGGCGGACATGAAGGAAAAACCGGAGCCCATGCTGAATCCCGCAACGGGAAAACCGGTATCCGAGGAAGACTTGTATCCTGTTTTCTGTAAAGAACTGGCCCATCAGGAGATGGATAACGATACCCAGTATATCGAGATTCCCCCTGAAGTGCTGGAGATGTACAAGAACTACCGTCCGTCCCCGCTGTGCCGCGCCTACAATCTGGAAAAAGCGCTGAATACCCCGGCAAAGATTTACTATAAATTTGAAGGCAACAACACGTCCGGCAGCCACAAGCTGAACAGCGCCATTCCCCAGGCCTATTATGCCAAGAAGCAGGGATTGAACGGTGTGACAACGGAAACCGGCGCCGGTCAGTGGGGCACAGCCCTTTCGGAAGCCTGCTGCTATTTCGGCCTGCCCCTGGAAGTTTTCATGGTGAAGGCTTCCTATAATCAGAAACCGTTCCGCAAAGCAATCATGCAGACCTTTGGGGCCAGCGTGGTAGCCAGTCCCAGCAACACCACCAATGCAGGCCGGGCGATCCTGGCGGATAATCCGGATAACCCCGGCAGCCTGGGCTGCGCCATCTCCGAAGCGGTGGAACGGGCTGTTTCCGGTGACAATGTAAAGTATGTACTGGGCTCTGTGCTGAACCAGGTGCTGCTGCACCAGTCCATTGTGGGTCTGGAAAGCGCTAAGGCGATGGAGCTGCTGGATGAATATCCCGACGTAGTGGTTGGCTGTGCCGGCGGCGGTTCCAATCTGGGCGGTCTCATTGCGCCCTTTGCCAAAGACAAGCTGCAGGGGAAGGCGAATCCCCGTCTGGTAGCCATCGAGCCGGCTTCCTGCCCGTCCCTGACCCGGGGCCGTTACGCCTATGACTTCTGCGACACCGGAAAAATTACGCCCATGGCGAAGATGTACACCCTGGGCTGCACTTTCACCCCGTCCCCCATCCATGCGGGCGGGCTGCGTTACCACGGTATGGCGCCCATCCTGTCCAAGCTGTACCATGACGGCTACATGGAAGCCAAAGCCGTGGTACAGACCAATGTGTTCGAAGCGGCGACGCTGTTCGCCAAATACGAGAGCATTCTGCCTGCGCCGGAATCCGCCCATGCAATTCTGGGCGCCATTGAAGAAGCAAAACGCTGCAAGGAAGAAGGCCGCAGTGAAACCATCCTGTTCGGCCTTACCGGTACCGGCTTCTTTGATATGCTGGCATATGAAAACTACCAGGCCGGCAATTTGAACGACTATATCCCCACAGACGAGGAATTGGCGGTGAGCATGGACCGGCTGCCCAAGATTCCGGGAATACAGGAATAATTGAGTATCATAAATATTGAGACCAATACTGCAGCAGGAGGTCGGGCAGATGCCTCCAGGCCGCCTGTCAGATAAGGTGTCGGGTGCGCCCGGTTTTGCTTTTAAGCAGAGACCGGGCGTTTTTATTGGCGCTAAAGCCCAAAAACAAATCAGCCCCGCAACAGCCTGCGGGGCTTTTTGGAGAAACAGAAGTCATTTTATTTGACAAAAACTGATTTTTATGTTACATTGTCAACTTAGTAAGGGAGTAGTCAGCACGTATTTCGTGCGGGATATCAACAGACTGGAGCAATCCTGGTATCGCCTTAATTGACGAGACTTATCTGCAGCGGGTGGATAAGGATCGTCTTTTTTTATTCACCGCTGAATAAAACATCACGGGGGAAAATAACCATGACGCTTTTGGAATTGTTACTTCTGGCTGTAGGATTAAGCATGGACGCGTTTGCGGTTTCGATTTGCAAGGGGCTGGCGATGCGAAGGGCTACCTTCAGGGCGGGAATGACCTGTGGCATCTGGTTCGGTGGCTTTCAGGCCCTGATGCCGCTGATCGGATTCTTTCTGGGGACGTTGTTCGCGGATGTCATTCGCGCTATTGATCACTGGGTAGCCTTTGTCCTGCTGGGTCTGATCGGCGCCAATATGCTGAAGGAAGGGTTCGCAAAGAAAGAGGAAGGCGAAGCGGACGGAAAAGGTGCGGATATGTCCATAAAAACCATGTTCGTGCTGGCGGTAGCCACTTCCATTGACGCCCTTGCCGTTGGGATTTCCCTGGCTATGGCAGGCAATGTGGATATTTGGACGGCCGTCGCCCTGATTGGTCTCTTTACCTGTTTCTTTTGCACGGCAGGAGTAAAAATCGGCAATGTGTTCGGCAACCGGTTTGAAGATTCGGCGCAGATTGCCGGCGGAGTCATTTTGATTCTCCTTGGCACCAAAATTTTGCTGGAGCACCTTGGTTATCTGGCGTAACAGCCACTGGGTTGTTGTCCGTCAGGCTGCAGCGGATGGTTGATGAAGACAAAACCGTTGCGCGGTTTACGAAAGCGGTGGAACGGTTTGCCAACATGAAATAAACAACCTGGGGAAAACGGCATTGACAATGGATTAGGAGTTTGTTAGAATAGGACATGTTAGCAAATGCTAACATGTCCTATTACTATTTCCCGATTACGATCACGGCCATATCCATACATTCACGCCCCAGGAACTGACCAACATCGAATACCTGGAGGCTGCCAGACCTGCGTGCTGGTATCATGCAAAGCACAGCGGCGAGATGATTGAGAAAGGCGAACTGTTAGGTTATACTACTGACTTTTTTGGCGAAAAACAGGAAGAATTCCGGGCATAATTCAGCGGTGTGATCCTTTACATGACCCCGTCGTTTTCCATTACTCCGGGCCGCGTGCTCTGTGCATACGCGGAACTGCCGGAGGACTATGAGCCCCAGGTTCCCCATACCCACGTTCATACCCATTCGTTACCGGAAAAGGTGAGTGAATAAGACGGACTGGCTGGCGTTAAAGCCCCATCAAAAAACCTCCGGCAGATTCTCCCAGGAGAAAATGCCGGAGGTTATCTTTTTACTTTTACTTTTTAATCGTCGTCGTCATCTTCCACGACCTGGCCGTACCCCACAAGGATGGTCCCTTTCGGTGCGGAGAGGGCCGGGCAGACGTACAGGATGACGCCGGAGATTTCCGCGTAATACTCAGTGATCGTCTGGCCGAACAGATCCGTGGTACGTCCCAGCACCTGGCCTTTCTGTACAAAGTCGCCGCTGTGGATGTGGTGGAACCAGCAGCCGGTCTCCATGGATTCCAGATAAATCATGTCCGTGATATCCCGGGGGTGGTAATGCCGCGGTTTGACCGGCAGTTCAAACATTTTCAGACGCCGCAGGATGTTGCGGATATCGTCCTTGTAGGCTTCGATATCTTCGTGCAGGCAGAGCCCTGCGCCGCCCCGTTCAATTAAAATGGAGGGCAGGCCGGTGCTGGCCGCGTAGTTGTAGGCGCCGCCGGTAGCCAGGGAGCGTACCATATACTCCACGTCTACTACTTTCGCTATACGCTTGGAGGCTTTTTCCACTTCAGGGGTAGGCTGTCCCGGATAATACACATAGGGATGCAGGCTTTCATGGATATCGCCGCTGTGCATGTCCACATAGTAGTCTGCAATGGTGAACAGGTTGCTGCTGATGAGGTAGGCGGTCTTGTCCGCCAGAGTGCCCAGGGGGGTACCGGGGAAGACCCGGTTCAGGTTTTTGCCGTCTTCGGGTACGATGAATTCGCGGCGCGCCCAGAAGCCCTGGATATTGACCGGGTGCAGAAGGATCAGGCAGCCGTGCACATGCTCCGGCTCAATGTCCCGGCCCAGTTCTATGGCTGCGGCGATGCCCGGATATTCGCCGCCGTGGATGCCGGCGGTGATCAGCAGGGTGGGGCCGTCTTCCACACCGTTGATTACCGTCAGGGGTATTTTCGTCATCGTATCGGGAACCGGCAGCATGGTCCGCAGCTTGGTTCCCCGTTTAATTTCCAGTCCGCAAATCGTCATGTCCTGTGACATTGTAAATCTCCTTTTCTATGGGAATTGATGTGGGTATTATAACATAAAACATCGATTCGTTACAAGATTTTAAAACATTTAATAATAACTATTATTAATTTTGTTTATTATTCTTTGAATGCATGTGTAAAATACACTTTATAATGCTAATAAATATATGCCCGGGCGATTACATGAACCTGCGTATTTGCTGAATTAAAGCCTGCAATCTTTCGTTTGCAGATTAGACGGGTTCAGAGCGGGATTAATTACAGTTTTCTCTTGCAAAGAATGCGTCAATTTGGTATAGTAAGCGTAATAATAATCAATCTCAATAACTCGAATAAAATGCTATGGACAATCTTGTTAACGGGGTTTTAAAGGAGTGAAAACGATGAAGAGGAGCTATACAGGCGCAGCGGTTTCCCTGCTGCTGGCAGGAATGCTGACGGTAACGGGCTGCGGCGGAACGGAAAAGAAGCCTGCAGAAAAACCCGGGGAAAAAGCTGCGGCGAAACCGGCGGCCGGGCTGACGGTATACACATCCGTTTATAACGGGATGGTACAGGAAATGGCCAAGCCGGTTGTGGAACAGCAGCTGAAGGACGTGAAGGTCAACTGGCAGACTGCAGGCAGTGAAAGTGTGAAGGCAAAACTTCTGGATGAGATGAAAGGCGGCCGGGCAGAGGCAGATCTGGTGATGATCTCGGATCCGGATTTTTACCTGCAGCTGAAGAAAGACGGAAAGCTGATGAACTATAAGTCGCCGGAGTCTGCGGAACTTGCGGAACCCGTGGACTCGGATGGCGCGTTTACGCCCATTCGCATCAGCGCCATGGTGATTGCCGTACATAACGATAAGATCAAAGAACCTCCCAGGAGCTGGAAGGATCTGCTGGATCCCAAATATAAAGGAAAGATTGCCATGCCCGATCCGAAAGTCTCAGCAACGGCGCTGGCAACGGTGGCGGCACTGACGGATAAATACGGCTGGGAATACTGGGAGAAACTGAAGGCCAACGGCGTAGTCGTAAGCAAAACGATGGACATGCGTGAAAAGTTTGCGCATGGTGAATATCCCATCACCATTACCATGGAAGAAAGCGCGTTGAAACAGAAACTGGCCCAGGGCGTAAACGCCACCATCATCTACCCGGAAGAGGGCAGTGTGGTGGTACCCGGCTATATCGGCATCCTGAAGGATACGAAGAACCCGGAGGGCGCCAAAAAGCTGGTAGACTGGTGGCTGAGCCGGGAAGGACAGTCGGCTATGAGTCTGGCCTATATGCACCCGGTGAAGTACGGCGTGAAGGAACCCGTCGGCGCGCAAAAACTGGTGGACCTGCGGATACATTCGCTGTCGGTTAACTGGAACCGGCTGGCGGTTGAAGAAAAGCAGGTTAAGGAAAAATTTGCCGCTATCATGAAGTGATAACGGTGTGTTTAGCCGCAGATTATTCTGCGGAACAAACCCGGACTGCAGTGCTTTTCAAGCTGCAGCCCAGGGTTGTAATTTCAGAAGGAACTCAGGTGACTCATTTTGGCTAAAACCCTTGATCTTACCAACGGCCCCATCGCGCGCAAGCTGCTGCTGTTTGCGCTGCCCCTGCTTGGCGCCAGTCTGATTCAGCAACTATATACCACCGTTGACATCCTCTTTGTCAGCAATTACCTGGGCACGGAAGCTTCTGCTGCAGTGGGGGCCAGCGTACTGCTGAACTCGGCCCTCGTAAACCTGTTTACGGGTATCAGCATCGGCGCCGGTGTGGTCATCGCCCAGGCTTTTGGCCGTAAGGAAGAGGTGCAGCTCAGTAAATCCATCCATACGTCCATGATGCTTGGCATTATTGGCGGTGTGCTCCTGACCATTATTGGCGAGTTTTCCGGTTCCGCATTTTTGAACGCGGTGAACACGCCGGCCAGCATTTTCCAGGACGCCCTGGACTATGTGCAGGTATTTTTCCTGGGGCTGACCTTTATGCTGGTCTTTAATATGGCGGCCGGCGTTATGCGGGCCCTGGGCAATTCACAGACCCCCATGCTGATCCAGCTGGTGTGCGGCATCATTCACGTAGTGACCAATTATCTGTTTATTATCTATATGAAGAACGGTATCCTCGCGGTAGCCTGGTCGTCGGTCCTGTCCCAGGTGCTTTCGGCCATTATTGCCGTGTATTACCTGCTCCACGATGGCGTCATCAGCATCCCGAAACTGGCCGTTGACCGGCCGCTGATGCGGGAAATCATCCGCATCGGTCTGCCTGCGGGCCTGCAGGGAGTGGTGGTGACCCTTTCCAATGTATTCGTACAGTATTTCATCAACGGGTTCGACGTGGTGGCTATTGCGGCCTTTACTGCCTACTACCGTATCGAGCTGCTGTTCTATATGCCGCTGGTCGCCCTGGGCCAGGCCATGATGACCTTTACCGGACAGAATGTGGGGGCTAGACTCTATGACCGGGTAAAGAGCGGCTTGCGTACGACGCTGATTTTCGGCGTGGGTTATTCGCTGGTGCTGGCGGCCATCCTGCTTTACTTCGGGCGGGAGACCTTCGGTGTCTTCTACTCCGATCCTGCCGTCATAGACATGGGCGTCACCATTATCTGGGTCTCGTTCCCGTTCTATTTCTTCTATGTATTTCTGGAAGTCTTTGCGGACACGCTGCGCGGGGGTGGTCTGTCGGACGTACCCATGTACATCGTGCTGTTCAACCAGTGCCTGCTGCGTACGGCCATCCTGTTCGGGTTTATGCAGCTGGCTCATGACATCCGCCTGCTGGCGGCCGTGTACCCCATAACCTGGGGAACGGCCGGCGCCATGCTGTACTGGTATTACCGGAAGGGCACATGGATGAGGCAGCCCCCGGTGTAACGGAGCTTCATTTACCGGGTGTTTCCTGCCGGTCAGTTGTCGGAATGCAGGAACAATAACAGAATGATATTAATAATAAAAATTACTAATAAGCATGATGAATATATTGACATCTTATTTTCGATATGATAGTATAAGCAAAGATAAGAATTAGCGCTTGCTAAATCCGTGATGACAGGATAAAACCTTGGAATCGGCTGAAAGAAACGGGCTTTTACTCTGTCGGACGCAGGCAAATGACAACAGGCTTTTGGGTGAATTTTTTCTTTTTATTTCACCTTTTTATTTAATATCTAACTTGGAAAGGAAGGAACTCTATGAAAAAATTATCTAAAAAATCCGCAGCGTTATTGGTAGCAGGTCTCGTTACCCGAAAGACGGCGGCAAGGGTGCTGTTAAAGTACTGAACTTTGGCTGCCAGATGTATTCCGACGGTCTGATCGATCCGACCCTCCAGACCAACACCGCCTGGAATGTAAGCCGCTTTGGCATCGGCCAGACGCTGTTCCGTTTTGACGATAACGTAAAAGCCATTCCGCAGCTGGCGGAATCCGCGACTCCCAGCGATGGCAACAAGACCTGGACCATCAAACTGAAAAAGGGCGTTAAATTCAGCAACGGCGTTGAAATGACGGCTACGAAGGTTAAGGAATCCCTTGACTGGGTACGTGAAAAAGGCGCCAAGGGTTCCACCAACCCCACCAAGTTCCTGGATGCGAAGGCTGTCGTAACAGCTGACGATAAGGCCGGCACCATTACTATTAAGTCCGAAAAGGCTTATGCTAACATGCCTGCTAATCTGGCTGACCCCGCAATGAGCATTATGGATTACACTGGGTCCAAAAACCCGAAAACCGGCATTATCGGAACAGGCCCCTACATGGTTAAGAGCTTCAAAGACCATGTGGGTTATGAACTGGTTGCCAATCCCCATTACTGGAATGGCAAGGCTCCGTATGAGACCGTTAACATCCTGTTCATGGGCGATGCTTCCGCCAAGGCTAATGCGCTGCGCGCCGGTCAGATCGACCTGGCTGAAAACATCATGAACGTTGCGGACCTGAAGGCCCTGCAGGCTGACAAGAAATTCACGGTTCAGGTTACGGCAGGCACCCGTTGCGGTTTCAGCTGGATGAACATGAAGGAAGGCAAGCCCCTGGCTAACAAGGCGCTGCGTCAGGCTATTCATAAGGCCATCGATTATAAGACCATCTGCAAATCCAACACCATCGGCGGTCTGTACACTCCCGGTCCATCCGTTATCCCCAGCTCTTTGGGTATGGGCTTTGACAAGCTGAAGAATCCCTATGAATACGATCCGGAAGGCGCCAAGAAGATCCTGGACGACGCCGGCATCAAAGATACCAACGGCGACGGCATCCGTGAACTCAACGGTAAAAATATCGAACTCCGTTACATCTCCTATGCGAACCGTCTGCTGAACGACTTCTCCGATGCCCACACTCAGTATTTGAAGGCTGTAGGCATTGGCGTAAAGAGCGAGTACGGCAGTTCTGACGACCAGTGGACCAAACTGGTTGCCGGCGAATATGACCTGAACAACAACAACTGGAACACCATGATTGCCGGTTCCAATACATCCTATATGGGTAACTGGTGGAGCAAGAACAAGGATAACTATTGCGGCTTCAAGAGCGATGCTTACGACAAGGCGTATGAAGAGATGATGGTTACCATGGATCAGAAGCGCTACGAAGAGCTGATGTTACAGTGCCAGCAGATCCTGATCGATGAAGCTGCGGTTCTGGTAGACGGCTACTACAACAGCTGCATCATCTACAACGACAAGGTTGCTTCCGCCCATATGTATCCGCTGGATTACTACTGGATCACCGACGAAATTAAGCCGGCCGGAGCGAAATAATATAGTATAAAATCCGCTTATAGGCGGCTATAAAAGCAAACACAAAGGATGCGGTGTACACCGTATCCTTTGTGTGATATTATTTTCTGTTATATCCAGATTGCTGCAAATGGTGATCGTACTGATCGGCATCAGCTTTCTGACCTTTTTATTAACCTACCTGTCTCCAGGCGATCCCGCGCGTAATATTTACACCCACAGCGGTGTTATGCCTACTTCGGAAATGATTGAAGAAATGCGCAGAAATCTGGGACTGGATAAACCCTTTTTAACGCAGTATACCGACTGGATCATCAACTGCCTGAAGGGGGATTTCGGACAGTCTTTCATGCTGCAGAAACCGGTTGCAGATCTGCTGATGGACCGTCTGTGGCCTACTCTGAAGCTGACTCTGGCTTCCACCATCCTCATGCTTTTGTTTGCAGTACCCTTAGGGGTTATTTCTGCTGTACACCACAACAAACCGATCGATTATCTTGTGCGGGCAGTCACTTTCTTTGGGGTGTCCATTCCCAACTTCTGGTTCGGCCTGATGCTGATCCTGATTTTCTGTGTTAAACTGAGGCTGTTGCCGGTAGTTTCCTCCGCCGGTGATTTTAAGTCGCTGATTTTGCCAGCGGTGACGCTAGCGGTTGCCATGACGGCCAAATATACCCGTCAGGTACGCACAGCAGTACTAGAGGAACTGCATTCAGACTACGTAATCGGCGCCCGGGCCCGTGGCGTTTCGGAAAGCAAGATCCTGTGGGGCAACGTGCTCCCGAATTCTCTGCTGCCGCTGATTACCATGCTGGGCCTGTCCGTGGGTTCCCTGCTGGGCGGCACCAGTGTAGTCGAAATCATTTTCTCGTATCCGGGCTTAGGAAATCTTGCGGTATCCGCCATTATGTCCGCAGATTATTTCCTGCTCCAGGGGTATGTACTCTGGGTTTCTGTCATCTACATGATGATCAACCTGCTGGTAGATATCTCCTACAATTATGTGGATCCCCGCATGCGGCTGAGGAGGTAAGCGTATGGATACGAACAAGAACAAATTTCTGAGTAACAGAGGCTTTGTCCTCTTCTCTGTATTGGCTATAATTATTGTGCTTATCGCCATTTTTGCCCCGGTACTGTCCGGAGGCATCGATCCCACGGCCGGAAATCTGGGGGACGCCATCATGGCGCCGGACGCGAAGCATTTGTTCGGTACGGATAAAATGGGCCGTGATATTTACGCCCGGGTTCTGTATGGCGCCCGTATTTCGCTGGCATCCACCTTTGTTCTGGTTTTGGCTGTCTTTGTAATCGGCACGGCGCTGGGTGTGCTGGCCGGTTATTTTGGCGGCTGGGTTGACGCAGTCATCATGCGTATTGCGGATATGATGATCGCATTCCCGGGCCTGGTACTGGCCATTGCCGTAGCCGGTATGCTGGGCGCCAGCATGCGGAACGCCATCATCGCCATTGCGCTGGTGACCTGGCCTAAGTATGCGCGTATGGCCCGCTCCCTGGTGCTGAAGGTTCGTCACACGGATTATGTGTACGCGGCCATCGTTACCGGTTCCAGTACCTGGCGCATGCTGTGGAAATATATGTTGCCGAACACGATTACGACGCTGGCCATTACGGCAGCGACGGATATCGGCGGTATGATGATGGAGCTTGCCGCCCTGTCCTTCCTGGGCTTTGGCGCACAGCCGCCTACACCGGAATGGGGCTCCATGCTGAATGAGGGCCGCGATTTTATGCAGTCGGCTCCCTGGCTGATGGTGTATCCCGGTGTGGCCATCTTTATTACGGTCGTGATCTTTAATATGCTGGGGGATAATCTCCGGGATATTCTGGATCCGCGGGAAGAGTAAGGGGGGAATATCATGTCACTGTTAGAGATTAAAAATGTAGATATTTCCTATGGCAAGAACCTTACGGTAAAAAACTGCAGCCTGAACCTG
>ONAV01000079.1 GCA_900315925.1 uncultured Selenomonadales bacterium
GATCTCGTAATTCTGACAGTAACAACAGTGCAGATTGCAGCCAGTGAAGAACACGGTTCCGGCGCCTTTTGTGCCGCTGAGGCAGGGCTCTTCCCACATGTGGACACCGGCCCGGGACACTACCGGCAAAATCCCGACGCCGCAGCAGCCGAACATGCCGTCGGTATCGTTGATGCTTTCGGGACGGTCAACGCCGCAGCGGTGAGGGCAAACGTAACATAACATGGCAGAGGGCTTCCTTTCTATGTTTTTGGTTCATGACTATACTGTAAATCCGATAACATCTCATTGTGTTTTACTACTTGCATTATATATATTTTATCACAGAAAGGCTGATGCTGCAGAAAATGTTCCGGCTCGTTGACAAGTTCCGATTGTAAAGGATATAATAAAGCACAGAAAGGTCATGTGACTGACGGAAGTGGATTCACCACATGGAGCATGACTGTGAATGCCGACCGTCTGGGCGAAAGCACAGGACTGGCCGGCTTTTCGAATCAGTCTTTTGTAAAAATTGAATCAGGTTTAAAACAAAACCGCAAGGAGGAACTGCACATGAATGAAATGGCGCTGAAGTATGGCTGCAACCCCAATCAGAAAATCGCGAAAGTGTATATGAAAGACGGGAAGGATCTGCCTTTTACTGTACTGAACGGACGTCCCGGCTTCATCAATCTGCTGGATGCTTTTAACAGCTGGCAGCTGGTAAAAGAATTAAAAGAAGCGACGGGTTTACCTGCTGCGGCTTCCTTTAAACACGTCAGCCCGGCTGGCGCCGCAGTGGCCACGGAGCTGAGCGACACCCTGAAGAAGATTTATTTCGTAGACGATTTGGAACTGACTCCCATTGCGTCCGCCTATGCCGCGGCCCGTGGGGCGGACCGTATGTCTTCCTACGGCGACTTTGCCGCCCTGTCCGATATCTGCGACAAAGAAACGGCCCTGTTGCTGAAACGGGAAGTTTCCGACGGCGTCATTGCCCCCGGCTATACGGAAGAAGCCCTGGAGATCCTGAAAAGCAAACGGAAAGGCACTTACCTTGTGATGCAGATGGATCCGGATTATGTTCCGGAGGAACAGGAGACCAAGCAGGTTTTCGGTATTTCCTTTGAGCAGAGCCGCAACAACGCGAAGATCACGGCGGACCTGCTGGCAGAACGTCCTACGAAGAACAAAGATATTCCCGACGCAGCTGTACGCGATCTGCTGGTGGCGCTGATCACGCTGAAATATACCCAGTCCAATTCGGTCTGCTATGTAAAAGACGGCATGACCATCGGCGTGGGGGCCGGGCAGCAGTCCCGCATCCACTGCACCCGCCTGGCCGGTAACAAGGCGGACATCTGGTGGCAGCGGCAGAACCCGAAGGTGATGGCCCTGCCCTTTAAGGCGGATATCCGCCGTCCGGACCGGGACAACACCATCGACGTGTACATTTCTGATGACTATGAGGACGTGCTGGCGGAGGGAACCTGGCAGCTGTTCTTTACGGAAAAGCCGGAACCGCTGACTAAGGAAGAAAAGAAAGCCTGGGCGGCCAAATTGACTGGCGTTGCCTTAGGCAGCGACGCTTTCTTCCCCTTCGGCGACAATATTGAACGGGCCCACCGCAGCGGCGTACAGTATGTGGCGGAAGCCGGCGGCTCCATCCGTGACGACCATGTGATCGAAACGGCAGACAAGTACAATATGGCAGTTTCCTTTACTCATTTACGGCTGTTCCATCACTAATGATGAATCACGCATTTTTCCGACAGGATACCGTGGAACTGGCCCGGAAGCTGTTAGGCTGCCTGCTGGTACACCGTACACCGGACGGCGTAGCCGGCGGTATGATTGTAGAAGCAGAAGCCTATGTGGGCGCCATTGATAAAGCCTGCCACGCGTACCGGAACCGGAGCGAACGCACGGAGATCATGTACCACGACGGCGGGTATGCCTATGTGTACCTGATTTACGGTATGCATCACTGTTTTAATGCGGTGACCGGTCCGGAAGGGGAGGGCAACGCGGTGCTGATCCGCGCCCTGGAACCGGTTATCGGACTGGACCTGATGCAACAGCGGCGCCATACAAAGACCGTGCAGCATTTATGCAGCGGGCCGGGAAAAGTGTGTCAGGCTTTGGGCATTACCAAAAACGAATACGGACTGGATTTGTGCGCGGCGGACAGCCCGCTGCGTCTGATCCGTTACCGGCATATCCCTGACGCGCAGATCGTTGCGACGCCCCGCATCAACGTAGCCTATGCGGAAGAAGCCGCGGCCTGGCCCTGGCGGTTTTACGTGAAAGATAATCTGTATGTTTCAAAATAAAGAACAACCCTCATTCCGATTCATGTGTGTGAGCCGGAATGGGGGTTTCCTTTTGTTTTAACGGCCTGGCGCAGTGGCACCTCTCCCGAACTAAGCAATAAAATGAAGGTATGATAAGCTGCTTGGATACAAGACATACAGACTGTCTATATTTATAACAGAGAGCAGGCTGAAAAACCGCACCTCGACTGGAGTTGCAAAAAAAGTTCGGTCACTGAAGTGACCGAATAGGGGAATCTGGGTTTATTCAAGCAGTAATGTTCTGCCGTTTTTCAGTGTGACTCCGCGGGAAAGGGCGTCTTCACATTCTGTATTGCCGATGTATCCGTATTTCAGCATTTCTTTCAATACCAGCCGCACCCGTTTGGCGCAGCCGGCCGGATTTTCGTAAGGGTTCAGGGCGCTGGGGGCGTAAGGCATGGCGGCCAGCATGGCGCTTTCGGGGAGTGTCAGCCTGGCCGGTTCTTTGCCGAAATATTTCTTTGCAGCGTCCCGGATTCCATAAGCGCCGGCGCCGAAATAGGTGGTATTGAAATAGATTTCCAAAATCTCATCTTTGGAATATTTCTGTTCCACCCGTGTGGCCAAAATAGCTTCTTCCGCTTTCCGGGTGAAGGTCTGCTCGCTGCTGAGGAATACGTTCTTCACCATCTGCTGGGTGAGGGTGCTGCCCCCTTGCTGTACTTCGCCCGCCTTCAGGTTGGCAAAAGCCGCCCGGGCGATACCCACGTAATCCAGGGCGCCGTGTTTGTAAAAATCGTGATCTTCTATGGCAAGCAGGGCTTTCCGGGTGTGGTCCGGGATCTTCTGCAAGGATACCCAGTCCGGATCGGAACGCAGCGACGTTACCGTTTCTTCCACATGCCAGACGGTGGATACTTTCACTAAAGCGGAATCACCGCCCTGTTTTACCTGTTTTCCCAGTTTGTCGGCGCCTTTGGCGGCAGAATCCGCCAGCTTTCCGGCCTTATCCGGCAATGTAGCGCCATCCAGTGCTTTCCCTGCGGATTTTGCCGCGTCGCCGACCTTATCAGTCACGGCTTTTGCCTGTTGCCCGGTCAGGTCGATGATGTTTTCAATTTTAGGATTCTTTTTAAAGTCATCCGCCGCCTGACTTATCGGTTTGGGAATCTCAGGCTGCGGACCTAACATACTCCAGCCGATAAAGAGCAGGACGAAGAGGACCGTCAGCCCCACTATCTGCGGTATGCGGTTTTTCTTCAGGCTTTTCTTTTGTTTCTTCTTGCGCATGGTATCTCCGTGAAAAGCATATTTTGCGGGTCAGGGAAAGACAGGAGCAAACAGTAGGAAACGATTGTGTCATTCCATGAGATGAAATTCGCCGTCGTGGCGAGACTGTTTGAGGAGCGAAGCTCCGAGTTTCGAAGCCACAGGCGAATGAATCCATGGAATAACAATCGTTGACGTGTTTGTGATGTCTTTCCCTGACCTGCAAATTGTGTTTTTAAACATTTGATACCATCATTTTACCAATTGGAAGCGCATTTGGCAAAGCCACTTTGTGAAATTTTAACTATTAAAATGTGAAAGAATATGGTACAATACTAAATTATAACAGGAAAGCCTTTTACAGCCTGTTCTTTACTTCCATACAGATGAGAGGGGTTATCATGAAATTAAAGCATAAGGATTTGTTGTGCATCCACGATTTATCGACAGAGGAAGTGCTGCTGATTCTGGACGTGGCGAAAAAGCTGAAAAAGATGCAGAAGCTGGGAGTTCCTCATGAATTCTGCAAGGGTAAGACTCTGGCCATGATGTTTTCCAAAGCATCCACCCGTACCCGTGTTTCCTTTGAAACGGGCTTCCATCAGCTGGGGGGTCATGCTATCTATCTGAACGACCGGGATTCCCAGATCGGCCGCGGCGAACCGATCCGTGATACTGCCCGGGTGCTGTCCCGTATGGTGGACGGCATCATGATCCGTACGTTTTCCCATGATTCTGTTATCGAATTGGCAGAATATGCATCCATTCCGGTCATCAACGGTCTGACGGACCTGCTGCATCCCTGCCAGGCGCTGACGGATCTGCTGACCATTGAAGAACAGCTGGGCTCTTTAAAAGGCCGTAAGCTGGTGTATGTTGGAGACGGCAATAACATGGCCCATTCCCTGATGTACGCCTGCGCCAAAGTCGGCATGGATATGGTCTGCGCCAGCCCGAAAGGGTACCAGCCGGATCCGATGGTTTTGAAACAGGCGCAGGAAGACGCGGCGCAGACGGGGTGTACCATTTCCGTGGAAGAAGATATTGCCAAAGCAGTCAAAGGCGCTGATGTGTTATATACAGATGTCTGGACCAGCATGGGACAGGAAGCGGAACGGGAAATCCGTCTGAAAGCGCTCCACTGGAAGGACCGCAGTCCTTTGTGTGGGATCAGGCGGAAAACCGTCTGCATACACAGAAAGCCATTATGGTGCTGCTGATGAGCGACGCGGAACTGTGATGCATATCGTTTCAGCGCAGGCTGCGTCTGGCTTTTTCGGTATTTCAAAGTGCAACAGCACGCGATGCAATGCATGAAATATTTTATAATTATTCAAAAAAAATGAAAAAAATTGCATAAAAACACTTGCATTTTTTTCATTACGTGCTACAATAAGCATGTTAAAACTTTATCCGCAGCAACTGCGACAGGCAGGGCTATGCAGGAAAACACTATTACGACAAGGGAGGCCCTTTAAAATGGCAAAAGTAAAAAAGGAAGACATCAAAAAAGTTGTATTAGCATACAGCGGCGGTCTGGATACCTCCGTTATCATCCCCTGGTTAAAGGAGAATTCTGGATCTGAAAGAAGACTTCATCGCAAATTATGTATGGCCCTGCGTAAAGGCCGGCGCCGTATATGAAAAGAAATATCTGCTGGGGACGTCCTTTGCCCGTCCGCTGATCGCCAAGCACCTGGTGGACATTGCCCACAAGGAAGGCGCCGATGCGGTGGCTCACGG
>ONAV01000082.1 GCA_900315925.1 uncultured Selenomonadales bacterium
GGGGAACTGACTATTGAGGAGATTGCCGCAACCCTGACGACTGATCCCACAGATGACCAGATGGTGCAGCAGCGGAAAGAACAGATGGAACGGGAAAGAAAAAAAGACTGATTGTCAGCCTGCGTGAAAAGTGGTAAAATATATATCGCTTGTTGATTATCAATTATGTAAAGCTGTTATGCAGTTTTTCTTTTAACAAAAGAAACCGGTACGCGTTTTGTATATAAATCATAGCAGCTTTTGCAATAGAAGGAGGAGTCTGCGTGTTAACTTCAGTGCCGCGCGGCACCAAAGATATCCTTCCGTCGGAGGTTGGCGCCTGGCGCTACGTGGAAGGAGTCCTGCGTGACCTGTGCAGGTGTTTTGGTTTTAAAGAGATTCGTACCCCGGTATTTGAACACACGGAATTATTCCAGCGTGGTATCGGGGATACGACGGATGTTGTAGAAAAAGAAATGTACACGTTCATTGACCGGGGTCGCCGTGCGGGCGTTCATTGAACATAAAATGTATGCGGAACCGGATCCGGCCAAGCTGTTCTATATCGGACCCATGTTCCGGTATGACCGGCCCCAGGCAGGCCGGCAGCGCCAGTTCCATCAGTTTGGCGTGGAACTGCTGGGAGCCCCGGGACCTAATGCGGATGCGGAAATCATCCTGCTGGCTGTGCAGATTTTACAGAAGCTGGGGCTGAAAGATCTGCAACTGAAGATCAATACGGTGGGCTGTCCGGAATGCCGTCCGGCCTATCGACAGAAGCTGCAGGATTATTACCGGCCCCATCTGGAGGAACTCTGCGAAGACTGCCGTTCCCGTTTTGACCGGAACCCCATGCGCATATTGGACTGTAAAAATGAGAAATGCCATGCATTGGCAGCCGGAGCCCCTAAACTGGCAGAGTGTCTGGATGAAGGCTGTAAAGAGCATTTTGCCAGGGTACAGGAACTGTTGACAGCCTCCGGTGTGGACTTTGTCATCGATCCTACCCTGGTGCGCGGTCTGGATTACTATACAAGGACCGCTTTTGAAATCCAGTATACGCCCCTGGGCGCCCAGAGTGCCGTATTAGGCGGCGGCCGTTACGACGGCCTGGTAGAAGAAGTGGGCGGACCTGCTACGCCGGGCATCGGTTTTGCCATGGGGATGGAGCGGGTGATTCTGGCGCTGGAAAGCCAGAACCTGTTGCCTGTCTCAGATGACACGATCGATGTGTTTGCCGTTGCGCCGAAACCGGAAGCTGCGGTTCTTGCTTTCACTACGGTAGAAAAATTAAGAGAAGCAGGTATCTGTGCAGCCTACGATTACCAGCAGCGCAGCATGAAGGCCCAGATGAAAGCGGCGAACCGGCTGAATGCAAAATTCGTGCTGATCTTCGGGGAAGACGAACTGTCACGAAACATGGTGACGCTGCGTGATATGACCACGGAAGATAAAGATAATAACCAGCAGGAAATTCCCATTGCTGAAATTATAACTATTTTAAAAACAGAGGTGCAGAAGAATGAGTGAAAAGTTTAAACGCGATCATCATTGCGGAACCCTGACGAAAGCGGATTCCGGCAAAGAGGTGGCTTTGTGCGGCTGGGTATCCAAACGCCGCGACCATGGCGGACTGATTTTTATTGACCTGCGGGACCGTTCCGGTATCTGCCAGGTAGTCATCGACCCGGATGCAGGGGAAAGTTTTAAAAATGCGGAAGCCGTCCGCAGCGAATATGTGATCCAGGTTTTCGGTAAAGTGCGGGAACGGGATGCAGAAACCGTGAACCCCAACATTGCTACCGGTGAAATTGAAGTGGTGGCCCATACACTGAATGTGTTGAACGGCGCCAAGACACCTCCGTTTTATATTCAGGACGGTATCGACACAGATGAAAACCTGCGACTGAAATACCGCTATCTGGACCTGCGCCGTCCGGAGATGCAGGCCAATCTGATCCTGCGTCACAAAGTGACCAAGCTGATGCGGGACTATATGGACAACAATGGTTTTCTGGAAATCGAGACTCCCATGCTGTGTAAGAGCACACCGGAAGGGGCCCGGGACTATCTGGTGCCCAGTCGCGTGAATCCAGGTAAGTTCTATGCGCTGCCCCAGTCTCCTCAGATTTTCAAACAGCTGCTGATGGTAGGCGGATACGAACGCTATTTCCAGATTGCCCGCTGCTTCCGTGATGAAGATCTGCGTGCCGACCGTCAGCCGGAATTTACCCAGCTGGACGTGGAGATGTCTTTCGTAGAGATGGACGATGTCATGGACATGATGGAAGGTCTCATCGCCTACGTGTTCAAAGGAGCGTTGGGCGTGGATATCCAGCGGCCCATGCAGCGCATGACCTGGGACGAAGCCATGGATAAATATGGAAGCGACAAACCGGATCTGCGTTTTGATATGCCCCTGATCAACATGGTGGATGCGGTTTCCGGTTCCGACTTCAAAGTATTTAACAATATCATTGCCGACGGCGGCATTGTGAAAGCGATCAATGTAAAAGGCGATGCCAACATTCCCCGCCGGGAACTGGACGGACTGGTTGATTTTGTGGCGATCTACGGCGCCAAAGGCCTGGCCTGGATGCAGATCCAGCCGGATGGCAGTGTGAAATCGCCCATCGCCAAGTTCTTTGACGAAGCTCATCTGAACAAAATCAAAGAAACTGCCGGCGCGGAACCGGGCGACCTGCTGCTCTTCGTAGCGGACAAACCGGCTACCGTAGCGCAGGCTCTGGGCGCCCTGCGTATTGAAATGGCAAAACGCATGAACCTGATCGATAAAGACAAGCTGTGCTTTACCTGGGTTACCCGTTTCCCGATGTTTGAGTGGAACGAGGATGAAAAACGCTGGGTGGCCATGCATCATCCGTTTACGGCGCCCTGCGACGAAGACCTGCCCATGCTGCAGACCAATCCCGGTAAGGTGTATGCCAAAGCGTACGACATGGTGCTGAACGGTGTCGAACTGGGCGGCGGTTCCATCCGTATCCATCGCCGGGACGTGCAGAATGCCATCTTTGAGGCTATCGGCCTCACCGATGAGGAAGCCCAGGAGAAATTCGGCTTCATGATGCAGGCCTTTGAATATGGCGCGCCGCCTCACGGAGGACTGGCCTTCGGTCTGGACCGCATGATCATGCTGATGGCAAAACGTCCGTCTATCCGCGACGTCATCGCCTTCCCCAAGACACAGAATGCCAACGATATGATGAGCGAAGCACCTAACCTGGTAGACGAGAAACAGTTACGCGAGCTGCATATCCGATTGTCGCTGTTGGCAAAAGACAAGAAGCAGTGAGAACGGTATAATTGTAGTCGGTTTCACATCAATTCTGAAAAAAGAGAAAAAATAGTAAAAGCAGGCCCGAAGCATTGAAAAAATGCTCCGGGTCTGTTATATTATAGGTGTAAGGATTTGCAGGTTTGATTTAAGATTCTGGTTCACGGAACACAAGCCTGCAATCGGAAAATTTCATAACCTTTTAAAAGTTACCCTGCGATGTTCGTTACATCTTTCTACGTGCTGAGCCAACGAATTTACCAAGGGAGCCTGATGTCGCGCCTTTCAAAAACCGGCCGACTTTTGCGACTGGCGGTAAGGCACCCACCTGCACATGCAGGTTCAATACCTTGAAGATGAACGGCCTCGTGGGGCAATTTGTTTTTTGGGGTATATGGGGGTTTTCCTCTAGAGGTTGGTCGTTTTTACGACCAGGGTACTGGTAAACCGAAGTAACTGTTACACCGTAAATAAAAAACCCTGGCAATATCTGCCGGGGTTTTATTGTGATATCAGACGTATGATCTGCAGTATTTTCTTTTGCTGTTCCAGTTCCATGGAGGACAAGATTCTGCGCAGTTCCGGAATAATGTTGCCGGTATTCTCCCGACCGATCAGTTCATCCAATGACATATCCAGTTTTTCCGCGTACGCTATGAGGGTTTGTGCGGTACATTTATTTACGCCGCGTTCAATTGCGGAGATATAGTTTTTAGATAAATGGCATGCCTGCGCCATTTCAGCCTGTGTTATTTTTTTGGCTTCCCTGCAAATCTGTAATCGTTGCCCCAAATCCATGGCATACCCTTTCTGTAAACGTCTTTGACAAAATAACTGTCGGACAGCGACATTATAATATTGTATTTTTGTATTCGGGTCAATAAAACTGAAGAATGATAACTGTTTACAGTTGTTTTTATTGACATAATAATTGTATTTAGTTATAATTTAAATCAAAGATAATAATTCTCATTCAGTTGCTGCAGTTTGATAGGATTGATGGCGAATTCCGCACTCTTTTGATTTTGACTCAGTTTCTGAACCAATTTCCGTTATATTATAATGAAGGAGCCTATGGTGCCGGATTCCAAAATCAGAAAAAAACGTAAAAAGCAGCATAAATACAGGAATGACAGCAGAACAGTGATTTGTACTACGCTGGGTTCCTTTATCTTTATGGTCACGCTGATGCTTGCCTGTCGTAATTTATCCATACCTAATCCGGAAGTTGTACTGCTTACCGGTCTTGTTGTCTGCACCAGTCTCTTTGACTTTCCGGCAGGCGTCATATGCGGCGCGCAGGTCGTTCTCTTTTCCATGCATTTTTACTCGGAAGGTCACGGCTTTTTCAGCTATTCGGCGATGAATCTGCAAAAGATGATAATGATCTTCTGCAGCGTGACAGTTATTACGGCGTTTTTGAGCAAATTGCGCCAAATCTGGAACACCATCCGGGAAAAAACGCAGAATGTTACGCAAATGCTCCGGGAGAGAAACGAGGAATTAGAAGAGGAAAGCCATATCGATTCTCTTACCGGACTGTATAACCGGAATATGCTGCGTGAGAATTATCCGGAATACAAGAATCGCAGTCTGCTTGTTACGTTTTTGGACATTGATGATTTTAAAATCATCAATGACGTGTGCGGGCACGATACCGGAGACAAGGCGCTTGCGGAAGTCGGCGCCATACTTTCCGATTCCTTTACCAATACGGATTGCTACCGTTATGGAGGCGATGAGTTCCTGCTCATTCGGCTCGATGATAACTGGAGCCAGTTTAACTTGGAAATGATACGCGCGCGGTCGCATATCTCGCAAGTTAATTTAGGCCCGAAAAAACCGCCTTTGCATATCTCGGCTGGATATGTTTCCGGTTTCACGGTGGACGGTGAAGATTTACGTACTATGTTCCATATGGCAGACGGGATGCTTTACGAATCGAAGCGTAAAGGCAAGAACTGTGTTACCGGTGGTGTGTTCAGCAGGGACGTAGCGAAGAGCGGGTAAAGAAAGTGCATATTTTTGCGGATGCGCTTTATGTATTTGGAGTTTGTCTTAGCTGAGGGCTGTAAGAATAATATACAGGGAATTTTTCATATATGAAAGTAAAATGTGTGGTTGATGACAGAGAAAATCTCACTGCAGGAAAAATATATGAGGTAACAGAATGCAAGACAGTCCTTGCAAACAAAATCATGTATCGGATTAAGGACGATGCCGGCGGAGAGTATCTGTATGACAAAGAAAATTTTGAAATTGTGGAAGGGTGAATCAGATTTAATGGCAGGTGTTGTCTTGTAAAAAACAAAATCAATTAAAGGAGACGCTGATTAAATGAGTTTGTGCGATGCCATCGGTCGGCGTGCAAACAATTAAGTCGCGTTTCCTTATTTTTTATTATAATTATTTAAGAAAAGGGGATGCTTTTTATGAACAGAACAGAACTGATAGAGGCGATTGCCGAAAAGACAGGATTTGCCCGAAAAGATGTGGAGAAAACGGTTAAAGCATTGATTGGTGAAGTGATTGAAAAAGTTGCAAACAAGGAAAAGGTCCAGGTAGCCGGGCTTGGCACGTTTGAAGCCAGGAATCGTGCGGAACGTGTCGGCAAAAATCCCCATACCGGTGAAAAATTAAAGATTGCGGCTGTAACCGCTCCTGCTTTTAAGGCGGGCAAAGCCTTCAAGAAAGCTGTTGCTGAAAAGAATGCGACGAAGTAGTTGCAGATTATACAGTAAGGCGCAGTAATTAAAAGAACAGGCATAAGCAAAACTTAGGGAACGATTGCGTGATTCCATGAGACGAAATGAGACGCCCGTGGCTTCAACTGTTTGAGGTGCGAAGCATCGAGTTTCGAAGCCGGAGGCGAATGAGTCCGTGGAATAGCAATTGTTCCTTTTTTTGCATTGCCTGTTCTTTTTGGTTTGTTAGTTTTCATTTTCAGGTTTAAAAGCGATTCAAATCCTCATATTTTATTGTATAGCCTGAGATTTTCGCGTCAACGCAGTGGCAGCTTTCCCGAACAAAGCAATAAAATGAACGAAAGAAGTGTCTCCTGGAGACAGACAATTAAACTGTCTATATTTATAACAGAAAGCAGGCTGGAAAACCGCGTCACTGCTGGAGTTACGAAAAAAGTCCGGTCACTAAAGTGACCGGGAGAGGTAATCAGAGGATTGAAGACTCTAAGACGGCGTCCGGTATTGGGGTTGGTCGTAAAAACGACCAACCTTGAAGCGCAAACCTGCATGGATACTGGGGCTTGGTTCCGCTACCTCTCAATATATAAAAGATAGACAGTTTATATGTCTGTACAGGCGAAGCCGTAAGATACAACTGTCAAACTGAAAGCGTGTGGAGGCTTTGGGTTTTCCCGCCGGTTCTGTCAGAAATGGCAGGCCGCAGTTTTTGCTATATAGCACTCTAAGCTTCACCGATAATTCAGAGAAATGAATGAAAAGTACCTTGCAAACAACCGTGTCTGGATTTACAATAGTAATGAGCCAGATATTCTTTATATTAGCATTGTTCAGGACAACAGGAATAGAAAAGGAGTAATGAAGTTGACTGAGGCAAATCGCTTGTATAAAGACAGAGTATTTAAGTTTATTTTTGGAAATCCTGAGAACAAAGAGTGGACGTTGTCACTGTACAACGCCGTGAACGGATCGAATTACCGCAACCCGGACGATATCCAGTTCAACACCATCGAGGACGCGGTGTACATGAGTATGAAGAACGACGTGTCGTTTATCATACTGGATGAGATGAACCTGT
>ONAV01000083.1 GCA_900315925.1 uncultured Selenomonadales bacterium
GCACAGCCTTCGGATAGCCGGACGGAGTAAAGCCGCTGACGCCGAGGCAGTCGCCGTCTTTAATCATTTCAGCAGCTTCTTCAGCAGTTTTAAATTTGCTAACTACTGATGCACAAACACGATCTTTGATGTCTTCAAAACCTACCATAATAATTACCTTCCTCCTTAAAATATTATGAGAAATTTTCCGCGGCTCGCCGCGGGTAAAACAATCTTGGTTCCGCAAACCCCGTATCTAAATTTACGGAAACAAGGATTGCTTTGAATCCAAAATTATTATAACACAAAAAAAACAAAAAAGCGAATGGATTTGCACAAAATTTGGAATAACATAAAACTTTTCGGAAAAACATTATGGTTTCTGCTTTTTTCAGATTAAAAAAGCCCTATTTATTTCAAAACAGCCTCAATTTCCGAAACAATTTTACCAATTATCAAAGCTTTGCGCAAGACAAGTTACACAAATTGCATTTTTTTAGTGGGAATCATTTTCTTATGCTTCGTTATTCGGAGGCAAACCTATTAACATTCCAAATCAGGACCAAAAGTGTATTTAAAAGCCAAAAAAGGACGCCCATGCGCACATTGAAAAGGACGTGGTCTCCAAGTCCTCCGACGGCGATGCCCAGGCTCATCAGCAGGTAGCCTGCAGCACAAGCCTGCACCCACAAAAACCTTGCTTTCCGGACCAGGTTTACAGCCAGATACAGCATATACAGCCACGCGCACACAAACAGAATCAGTCCCGGGATTCCCAGTTCCGCAGCGAAATTCAGGAACAGGTTGTGGCAATGATACATAATTACGTCCGGATTTTTAAAATAGAAATCGTATTCCGGAAAAACATAACGGTAATTGTACCAGCCGATCCCGAGCGGATGCTCCTCCACAACCGCCTGGGCAATTTCCAGGTAAGCGAGTCTCATGGCGGCCGAAGAGTCTTCCGTAACATGCCGGAGGGTATTGAGGCGCTGCCAGACGGCCGGACCTGCCAGCGCGGCTCCTGCCAGCGCAACACCGCAAAGATACAGGATACCTCTCCGGTAAAAGAAAAGGACAAAGGCCAGTACTTCTGCAGCCATGGCCACCCAGAACCCCCGGGAGAAGGTAAACACTTCGCAAAGGATAACCAGCAGCAGGATGCCAAACATCCCCCAGCGTTTCCGTGAATTTTTCTCCACGCTGATGTAACCCATCACATAGGCTGCCACAATGCATAAGTAGCCGGCAAATATATTGGGGTTCTCCCAGCTCGAAAAGACACGGTTCCGCAACAGCGGGTTCGCTTCTTTGTCAACCCATAAGGCATCGGTGGCACCGCCAAAATAGTGCTGCCCGATACCAACCAGGACAGACACAACGGCTACCCAGCCCAGAACCCGCAGCATGCGCAACGGAAAAGGCTGGCGCATAAAAACTTTCCAAAACGGCAGGCCGTCCTCGTAAGGGGCCGTCCTGGCAAAAGGACTTTTCCCCGCAAAACAGTTCCCGAAACGTGTGACCAGCCAGACGACGGACACGTACTGCCCCACGACATAAAAGAAATTAAACGTACAATCAAAGGGGTGGGTAACCAGCGGATTATGCAGTGAAGCATAACCTGTGGCCAGCAGCAGGAACAGACACCATTTTAAATAGCGCGGCCAGACGCGCAGCTGTGAACTACCGCGTTCCTTCCACGCAATCTGCAGTCCCATCAGCAGCGACAGCAAGATCGCAATGCTGAGCAGAGTCTGGTCAATGGCGATACACCCCGCGATCAGCAAAAGAAACTTCTGCATCTTACGGTATTCTTTTGCCGTTACGTTTGTATCTTCCATCATCTCCGCACCTTAACCCATTCGTTTCTCCGGATTTCATATTGCACAAAAACACGGAACCCCAAAATGCTGCCCGTTCATAATGAATCAGCTTTTATTTTCATATTCTTACGCTCGCCTTAAACGTCCCCACCAGATACAGGGAACCGCAGACGCAGACGACGCCGTCGTCACCCGCCGCCTCACAGGCCAGCCGGTAGGCCCGGCTGACAGAATCCACCGCAGTGGCATTGCTGCCGACCCGGGCAGCCAGGTCCGCCGCTTCCGCAGCCCGGGGCCCGTCATCGGCCCGCACGGTAAACACCGTATCTGTCGGGCGGAACAAAATCCGGATTACTTCATCTACACTTTTATCGCCCATCATACCGAAAACAAAAGCCCGTTTCCTGCCCGGATAATATTTGTCCAGCGCCTTCCGCAGGGCTTCCGCCCCATTGGGATTATGGGCCCCGTCCAGAATCACATCCGGCAAACTGCTGATTTTTTCCAGCCGCCCCGGCCATTTGGTATGGGCCGCGCCAAGATGCAGATGTTCCTCTGTAATCCGTGGGTCCTGCTTCGATACAATTTTCGCTGCCACAATGGCAAGGGAAGCGTTGACGATCTGATGCGCCCCCGGCAATTGTATTTCATACTCCGAAGCATAGTTGGTCCCGGCCATCAGCCTGAACTTCTGTCCATCGACAGAACTGCTGATTTCCTGTCCCCGGAAGGATTTGCCGTACTCATACAGCGGAGCCTCCTTCAGGGCGCCCATCACCCGGATTGGTCCCAGGGCATTGCCTTCCGCCCCGGTGACCACCGGAACCTTTTCCTTGATGATGCCGGCTTTTTGCAGGGCAATTTCTTCTATTGTACTTCCCAACACCTTGGTGTGATCCAGGGCAATATTGGTAATCACGGAAACCAGAGGCTTAATTAAATTGGTAGAATCCCATAAGCCCCCCAGCCCCACCTCGATCACGGCGTAATCCACCTGCTGCAGGGCAAAGTAATGGAAGGCCGCCGCAGTCAGAATTTCAAACTGGGTAGGCTGCTCGCAGGCTTCCTTTTTCACCAGGTCATCCGCAAACTCACGCACCGTGGTCAGAACTTTCGCGAAGTCTTCATCCGGAATATCTTTTTCATTGATCTGGATCCGCTCGTTGTAGCGGACAAGGTGCGGGGAAGTAAATTTTCCCACCCGCAGCCCTGCCTCCGCCAAAATGGCAGCAATCATGGTGGTAACGCTGCCTTTGCCGTTGGTTCCGGCTACGTGAATCGTTTTTACCTGGTTTTCGGGATGGCCCAGCACAAACAGAAGCTGTTGGATCCGCTCCATTCCCAGCCGGATGCCGAACTGCCCCAGACTTTCCAGCCAGGCAATACTTTCATCATAATTCATGGTAAAACAATCTCCGGATTTTCATATTTCTGCCAGTGTTACAGTACACGCATTATAACGCCGGCACGCATTACGATGTACCAGTTTCAGAATAGTACCTTAAGGTAACACTGATTAAATCGTTTTCAGATATGCCAGCCGTTCTTCAATGGTTTTAATCTTGGCCGCGAATTCTTCCGCTTTCGCCTGTTCTTTTTCCACAACCTCTTTCGGCGCTTTGGCCAGGAATCCCTGGTTCTGCAGCTTGCCGCTCACCCGCTGCATCTCTTTCTGCAGTCCGGCAAGTTCCTTATTCAGACGGGCGGTTTCCACCTCCACGTCAATCAGCGCTTTC
>ONAV01000093.1 GCA_900315925.1 uncultured Selenomonadales bacterium
CCGGCAGTCACCTCACTATTATAACGGACGGTTTTGGTCCATAACCCCGGTGGAAAAACCGGTGGAGACCAGCCAGTTTCAGGCAACCATGCGCTTTTTGTTTGGCAAAACGCCGGAGCGGCTGATTCCCGCGGAGCCCATGGTGTCCCGGAAAACAGATTTGCGCCAACTGGATCTGCAACAGGACACAGTGGTATGGATGGGGCATTCCACGTTTTATCTGCAGCTTGCCGGCAACAGAATTCTGATCGATCCGGTCTTCAGTGAATGGGCCTCGCCGCTGCCGTTCATCAATAAAGTCTTTGCCGGAAGCAACGTCTACACAGCGGAGGACATTCCCGACATCGACCTGCTGGTAATTTCCCATGACCACTGGGATCATCTGGATTATCCGACCCTGATGGCGCTGAAACCGAAAATTAAAAAGATCGTGGTGCCTCTGGGTATCGGGGAACATTTTGAGTATTGGGGCTTTGATCTGGACAAAATCACGGAAGAAGACTGGTACACGCCGGTTAAACTTTCGGAGCAGCTTACCGTTCACATCCTTCCGGCCCAGCATTTCACCGGGCGTTTCCTGAATGCGAACCAGTCGGAAGCCTGTGCCTTTGCCTTTATTACGCTCCAGCGCAAGGTGTTTTACAGTGGCGACGGCGGTTACACCAAAGAGTTTAAAGAGTTCGGCAATACTTTTGGCGGTTTTGACCTTGCTATATTGGAAAACGGACAGTATAACAAAGACTGGCCGAAGATTCACATGAACCCGAAGGAAACCGCGCAGGCAGGGGAAGATTTAAAAGCAAAAACGGTGCTGCCCTGTCACGGAGGAAAATTCGCCCTGGCCCGCCATCCTTGGGATGAACCATACACCTGGCTGGCAGAGGAAAGCAAAACCAAACCGTACCGACTGCTGACGCCCCGCATTGGGGAAGCGGCGGTCATCGGGGAAAACACGGAACAATTCGGCCCCTGGTGGAAGGAAATGAAATAAGTCGGTAAGCGATGTATCGTTGCTTACTGATGGTATTTGTGAAATCATTATAGAAAACTTAATGTGTGGAAATTACATGACCCCGCAGAATGCAGATTCTGCGGGCATTTTCTATTCATGCCTGAAAAGCATTTCCTGCAATTGTTAACAGGTATTTGTTCTGTACATGTGTATTCCTTATAATAAAAGTGTAAGACAAAGCTTTGAGGGGAGCGTGAATATTTATGAAAAACAGTTGGAAAAAAGCGTTGGCGGCCTTTGCTGGCGCGTCGATCCTTATGTCAGTGAGTTTAAGTTATGTGGAGGCAGCAGCAATGACAAATTCGAATCAGAGAGTTGCGAAGAAAATAGTACAGACAGCAGGACGGGAAAGGCTGGGAGATTTTGCCCCGGACTTTGCCCGTTACAATGACGACATCTTATTTGGGGAAGTCTGGTCGAAGAACGACGTGCTTTCCCTGCACGACCGCAGTATCGTTACCGTTTCCGGCCTGGTAGGCAGCGGCGTCATTGACAGTTCGCTGAAATATCATATCCAGTCGGCGAAGAATAACGGGGTTACCAAAGCGGAGATGGCGGAAATCATTACCCAGCTGGGATTCTACACCGGTTGGCCGAAAGCCTGGGCCGCGTTCAACATGGCGAAGGAAGTGTATGCGGAACCGGCTGCTGCGGCAGCGGCTGTGACAGACAAAGAAAAGTTCCAGCAGGAGATTATGTTCCCCATTGGCGAACCGAACACGGCGTATGCGAAGTATTTTATCGGACAAAGTTATCTGTACCCGGTTTCCACGCAGCAGGTTGCCATGTATAACGTGACCTTTGAACCGGGCTGCCGCAATAACTGGCATATCCATCACGCTAAATCCGGCGGAGGTCAGATGCTGATTTGCGTAGGAGGTCAGGGCTGGTATCAGGAATACGGCAAACCGGCGGTGAAACTGCTGCCCGGAACCGTGGTCAACATTCCGGCCAATGTGAAGCACTGGCATGGCGCCGCGGCAGACTCCTGGATGTCCCATCTGGCCATTGAAGTGGCCGGCGAAGAAACCAGTAACGAATGGTGCGAACCGGTAACGGATGCGGAATACAGCAAACTGAAATAATCAAGTGAAGAGATGCTGATTGAATGAGTTTGTACAGCGTGCATACGAATGAATCTGTGTTTCTTTAAAAATCGTAATGCCCGTCGAACTGTGCCTGAGATTTGCCTTTGGCACGGCTTTACGGGCATTCGTAATAAAACTTGCGATTGCACTGACTGCCATTACATTTACGCTGGCTTTAACCGGTTGCGGCGGCGAAAAGAAGACCGCAGAAGCGAAAGATGTGAAACCGGCTGCCACGGCCGCAGTTGTGAACTCTTTCAAACCGGAAGTCAACCATAAACCGCTGCGCTTTCTGACGGAAGATAAGAACGCGCCCATTGTCTATTTCACCAAAGACGTTTCGGCCGGCGGCCTGATGAAAGTGTACAAGGCGCTGGGCCAGGAAAAGAAAGGCAAGGTCGCCGTTAAGGTCTCTTTTGGCGCCGAAGGGGAACAGTATCTGGATCCGATTCTGATGGCGGAACTGATGAAGGAAACGCAGGGCACATTTGTGGATACCAACGGCTTCACTGCGCCCCGCAATACGGCGAAAGGTAATTACGCCATGGCGGAAAAGCACGGCTTTACCAAAGTCGGGCCGGTGGACGTGCTGGATGCGGACGGGGATATTGACATGCCGGTGCAGAACGGCTATCACCTGAAATTCACCCGTACCGGATCCCATATTCAGAACTACGATACTTTCGTGGCGGTGCACCGTTTTAAGACCCATTACATTGCCCAGTTAGGGGGTAATATCAAAAATATATCTCTGTCCCTCGGTTCTCTTTCCGGAAAAGCGCTGATCCACAGCGCGGGCAAAAACGAGGCCGATGACGACACCACGGCTCAGTGCTTCGCGGACGCAGCCAAAGCGGCGATGGACTATAAGAAAGGGCGCTGGGTGTTTATCAATGTGCTGGATGCCTTTAAAGCGGAAGACAAATGTGTGAACGTGCAAGACCGTAAAAGCATCGGCATTCTTGCCTCCGCTGATCCGGTCGCGTTAGACCAGGCCTGTGTGGATTTTGAATTCGGCGCGGCCAAGGATGATGCCACAAGAGCTGCGTGGGAAAAACACCACAGCGTCAACGTGCTGGAGTTTGCAGAAAAGATAAATGTAGGGAAACGTCATTACCGTATGGTTTCCGTGGATTAAAAACATTTCGCAAAAAACAACAGAATGTCCCTTTACATTGCTATGCTTTTTTGTTATAGCAGTGCTGTAAAACAGGCATTGTACATTCTGGCGAAGATAGGTTATAACTATATTATGGAGGTTTGTATTCTTTTTTAAACACGCCACGAAGGCAGGTTGCGGGACGCAGGAGCGTCCGGCGTAAGAAAGGAGATCATTATGACAGAATTCAAACAGGCACCGGTTGTAGGAAGCAGGCGGGTGGACGCAGAAGCGCCCGGAACGAAAGCAAAGGTTTATTTTACACGTTCGATTGACGCGGAACATTTAATTAAGCTTTACAATTTAGTGAATGAAAATATTTACGGCAAAGTAGCTATCAAGCTGCACACCGGCGAAAAGCATGGTCCCAACATCTTGCCCCGGGATATGGTGCAGGCGTTCCAGGCTACGGTTCCCGACAGCTCTATCGTGGAAACGAACACGTTGTATCCGGGTGACCGTTACACTACGGAAGATCATCGGGACACGCTGAAAGTGAACGGCTGGACCTTCTGCCCGGTGGATATTTTGGATGAAGACGGCGATGTAGCCCTGCCGGTACGCAACGGCTTACGTCTGAAAGAAGTGCACATGGGCGGTCATCTCACTGATTATGATTCCCTGATTGTGCTGACCCATTTTAAAGGACATGCCATGGGCGGCTTCGGCGGTTCCATGAAAAATATCGCCATCGGCTGCGCTTCGGGCCAGGTCGGCAAACGGGAAGTGCATCTGGTAGTGGACGACATGCCGGCCAATTTTGAAGAATGGCCTATGAAAGAACAGTTTATGGAAACCATGGCGGATTCCGCTAAGGCGACCTGTGATTATTTCGGCAAACACATCGTGTTCCTGAATGTAATGCGCCGTATGTCGGTGGACTGCGACTGCGCCGGCGTGGCAGCGGAAGAACCTACCATTGCGGATATCGGCATCTGCGCTTCCACAGATATTCTGGCCATTGACCAGGCCTGCTGCGACATGGTCTTCACCAAACCGGAA
>ONAV01000086.1 GCA_900315925.1 uncultured Selenomonadales bacterium
CCAGCCGCGTTTCTTCGCCCAGAAATCAGGGTGCAGGAACATTACAAAAGCAAATAATTCAATACGGCCCATAATCATCGTTACATACAAAATCAGATAACCAAAGCTGCTCAGTGCTTCAAAGGTAGTTCCTTCCCCCATGATTCCATAGGCAGAACCTACATTGCTCAAAAATACGACAACGGTCGCCATCGATTCCAGCATGTCGCTTCCGGTCAGGGAGTACAGCATGGAAAGCGCGATAAATACGATGAAGTAAAGGAAAAAGTAACGGCCCACGCCGATGATCGCCTGCGCCGGTACCGGCCGTCCGCTCATCGTGATTACACTGACCATCCGGGGATGCAGGGTACGTTTGATTTCCTGCCAGCAGACTTTCAACAACACGACCACGCGGGATACCTTTACCCCGCCGGACGTGGAAGCGGAACAACCACCTATGATGGCCGCGTAAAACAGCAGAAGACGGCTGAAAGCCGGCCAGTGGCTGAAATCCTGCGTGGCCAGTCCGGCTGTGCTCATGATGGATACTACCTGGAAAAACGCATAGCGGAAAGACTGGAATAAATCATAGAAATGGCTTCTCCAAAGATTATAGGTCACCAGCAGGGTCAGTCCGGCAATAATGCCAAAATACCAGCGCCGTTCCGTATCTTTCCAGAATACGTCCACACGTTTTTGCAGGATTCGGTAATACAAAATAAAATTACAGCTTCCGATAATCATGAACAAAACCAGAACCAGTTCCAGAAGCGGATCGTTGCACTCCGTCAGGTAGGTACGATAATGTAGATATCCGCTGGTCGAAATGGAGGTAGCCGCCAGCTTTACAGCCATATCCAGCGGTTGTTTTAAAATCAGAAGAACCACTGTCATCAGCAGCGTCAGGCCCAGATACAGAAAAAACAGGACGCGTACCGCCGCACGGATATGGGGCATGGTACGTTCCGCAGAATTTCCCTGCACTTCTGCGGAAAACAAGTTGGCCGCGCTGGAGCCCAATTGGGGCATAATGACAGCAAAAATGACGATAGCGCCGATACCGCCCAGCCACTGGCTGACGTCATGCCATAACAAAAGACTGGACGGATACGGAGCTCCTTCCAGTACGGAACTCACACCGGTCGTCGTCAACGCAGAGGCGCTTTCAAACAATGCCTTTGGTACGGAAAAATCGCCCGAAGCAATATACGGAACGGCACCTAAAAGACTGGTGTAAAGCCAGGACAAGCCTAAAAACACAGCGCCGCCCCGGATGGATAGGCGCATCTTCCGCTGTGAAACGGTAGTCCGTAATGCATAGGCGCCAAAGCCAAAGCCTATCAGAATTGTTCCCAGAAACGGGAGCACCATTTCCGGCTCCTGATTCAACGCACAGGCCAGGGACGGCAACATCGCCGCTACCATTCCCAGGGACACAAGTCCCGTCATGCGCAATACTAATTTTTCTTCCATAGCATCTTTAATCCCACATTCTTCAGGTAAAAAGCAAGCATGATTAACGCTTTTATGATTTATGCATTTTTACATCAGATTTTCCAAGCGACAGCTTTTCCCAAAATTTAAAAAGAATGAAATACACATTTCATATTGCCTGCATCAGAGAGTTCTGTTGCCCGCAAACATATCCATAACATCCTGAACAACTTCCGTCTGCGCAAAGACAATGACCCTGTCACCGGCATTCAGCATGCTTTGCCCATTAGGAACCGAAGCTTCACCATCATGGACAATACCGCAAACCAGGCATTCCCGGGGCAGCTTTGCCCGAATCAGCGTCTTGCCGTCCACTTTACAGCCGGGTTGAACCTGCAATTCCAACGCCTCGGCTTTCGCGCCTTCCAAAAGGGCAACCGATACGATGCCTCCCTGGCGGACAAACCGCATCACTTCCGCAGCACTTAACAAACGCGCCGACAAGGCAATATCCACACCAACCTTGGCCATTAAATCCACATATTCATTTCTGGCCACCCGTACAATGGTCTTTTTCGCGCCAAGGTGTTTTGCCAGCAGCGCAAGCAGCAAGTTCAGTTTATCGTCATCGGTCAGGCAGACCACGCAATCCGCTTCCGTGATACCTTCTTCTGTCAGCAGGTCGATATCCGTCCCGTCACCGCAAAGGACCAGACCATTGTTGAGCTGCTCTGACAAAATACGGCAGCGTTCCTTATCTTTTTCAATAACTTTTACAAAGACGCCCTGCTTTTCCAACATCTGCGCAAGCATACGTCCGGCACGGCCTGCGCCGATCAGAAGCACTCGTTCCAGTTTATCATAAGTAGATTCAAAGTTCACTTCAAACTTCTTGATGACTTCCTGGCTCCCGACAAAATATACGTTATCGCCGGGTTCGAGGATATCATCGCCATGGGGGATGATCATCCTGTGTTTCCGGAAAATCATCGCAATCAGAATATTACCGGGAAGCCTGACGTTCTTTAAAGGAACACCCAAAAATTTAAAATCATTCGGCAACCGCGCGCCGAACATACGCACTTTTCCGTCAGCAAAATCATCTACATCCAGCGCAGCCGGTGTCATCAGTATATGACTGATTTCATTTGCCGTAATGCGTTCCGGATTCAGATTTAAATCTACACCCAGTGTTTTATTCAGCAGTAACGGTTCGCTGTCAGTATAGTCTTCATTACGTACCCGGGCGACGGTATGCTTCGCGCCGAACGCTTTAGCCATACGGCAGGCGACCAGGTTCACTTCATCGCTGTCCGTTACGGCAATAAACACATCTGCATTACGAACCTCAGGCATATCTAAAACTTCCGGACTGCAGCCATTTCCCTGAATGGTCAATACATCAAGGGAATCTTTCACTACCTGACGGCGTTCATCTTCCTGTTCAATAACCACAACATCATAAGAACCGTCAGCCAGAAGTTTGGCAATACTGTAACCCATCTTACCGGCGCCAACAACAACAATACGCATAAAATCACCTGCTTATCAATTTAGTTATCAAAAATAGTATTTGGAAACAAACACGAAACACGAAAAAGAATAGGAAGCAATTAAAACTTACTTAATTAATTACACACCTATACATTATAATTATACTACCAACGTACTATAAATAAAAGCGATTTTTAGTAAATTAACCCATAGTAAAAGCCCCCGCACGTGTAGTACGGGGGCTTCGTCTCTGACCGGCAACAATCTATCCTCCCAGGCCGCTTCCAGCCCAGTACTTTCGACGCGT
>ONAV01000091.1 GCA_900315925.1 uncultured Selenomonadales bacterium
ACGGTTTTGGTAGAATATACAATTTATGAGACAAGTTTGGATATTGCTCATCGCGCTTTGTTTAGGCTCAATGAGGGATAATGGTGGAATGGGGGATCGCGGTGATTAACACAAAGGCATTTAAAGCATACGATATACGCGGAATCTACCCGGAAGAGGTCAATGAAGAGCTGGCGTACCGGGTGGGAAAGGTATTTTGCGCCTTATTCGGAGCAGAATCTGTTGTTGTAGGCTGTGATATTCGCCTGACGGGACCTAAACTCCTTCAGGCGTTGTGTGACGGGCTGCAGGATGGAGGCGCCAATGTAATTGATATCGGTCAGTGCGGTACGGAAATGATATATTTTGCTACTGCATTCCTGAATGTGGATGGCGGTATCATGGTTACTGCCAGCCATAATCCGGCAGAGTATAACGGTTTGAAGCTGGTTCGGCGGGATGCAAGACCGGTGGGGGTTGATACCGGTCTGTTGGAAATTGAGCAGATGGTAAGAGGGGACGAGTTCCCCCATCACCTGATGGCAGGAAAAGCGAGAGGCATCCTGACCCGGCAGAATATTATGAAGCCGTATGTGGAACACATTTTGCAATACATTGACCGTTCCCAACTGAAACCGGTCAAAATTGTAGTAAATCCGGGTAACGGAGGCGCCGGTGCAGTACTGGACGAACTGGAAAAATATGTGCCGTTCCGGTTTATAAAAATCAATTATGAACCGGATGGAACGTTCCCTAACGGTGTTCCCAATCCGATGCTGGAAGAAAACCGCAAATGTACTGTGGAAGCGGTGCTGAAGCATCACGCGGATTTCGGTATTGCCTGGGATGGTGATTTTGATCGCTGCTTCTTCTGTGATGAAACAGGACGGTTTGTGGAAGGATATTATCTGGTGGGGCTTTTGGCTGAGCATTTCCTCCATAAGTATCCGGGATGTAAGATTATGTATGATGCGCGGCTGACCTGGAATACAGAAGCGATTGTAAAAAGTCATGGCGGCGTACCGGTCCGATGCAAGAGCGGTCATGCCTTTATGAAGCAGTGCATGCGGGAAAACGGTGTGATTTACGGTGGGGAAATGTCAAGCCATCATTATTTCCGTGATTTTACGTTCTGTGACAGTGGCATGATTACGGCGCTGATTGTTACGGAAATGTTATGCTCCTGCGGGAAAACACTTTCGGAACTGATTGGCAGCATGGAGGACGCGTTCCCCTGCAGCGGCGAGATCAATCGGAAAGTCACGGACAGTAAGGCCGTTCTGGAAAAATTAAAAATGAAATATAAAAACGGCAAGGCCGATACACTGGACGGACTGAGCATTGAGTTCCCGGATTGGCGCTTTAACCTGCGGGCGTCCAATACAGAGCCGGTGATCCGGCTGAACGTGGAAACCAGAGGTAACAGAACGCTGTTAGAAGAAAAGACGCAGGAATTATTACAGGAAATAGGCGGTGAACCAGCATGAGCATACGTTTTAAAACCATTACAAGAGCCGTAATTCCGGCAGCAGGATTAGGCACCCGCTTTTTGCCGGCTACGAAAGCAACGCCGAAGGAAATGCTTCCTATTGTGGACAAACCTACGATCCAATACATCGTTGAGGAAGCGCTGGCCAGCGGGATAGAAGATATTCTGATCATCACAGGTCGCAGCAAGCGGGCGATTGAAGATCATTTCGACCGAAGCATCGAACTGGAACTGAACCTGGCAGAAAAAGGAAAGAATGAGTGGCTGGAAATGGTGCGGAGCATCTCGGATATCCGGATTCATTATATTCGCCAAAAAGAACCGAGAGGACTGGGGCATGCGATTTTATGCGCCAAGCAGTTTATCGGCAACGAACCGTTTGCTGTTTTGTTAGGCGATGATGTGGTGTATAATGATGAAAAACCGGCCTTGCGGCAGCTGATTGATGTATATGAAAAAACAGGCGCTTCCGTGTTAGGCGTGCAGGAAGTACCGCATGAAAAGGTTTCTTCTTATGGTATTGTAGCCACAAGAGGAACCAGCGATCCCCGGACATTTGCTGTGGCAGATATGGTAGAAAAGCCGCCGGTGAATGAAGCGCCTTCCAACATGGCCGTGCTGGGACGTTATGTTATCACACCGGAAATCTTTGAGCTTCTGGAACATACCGATCCGGGGGCTGGCGGGGAAATCCAGCTGACGGACGGTCTGCGTTCCCTGCTGAAGATACAGCCGGTCTATGCTTATAATTTTGAAGGACGCCGTTATGATGTGGGTGACAAACAGGGCTTTTTGGAAGCGACTGTGGAGTATGCCCTGCGCCGTCCGGACCTGCATGACGGTTTCTTAAAATATTTGAAGGAAATCGTTGTAAAATAATAGTAACTTTTTATTTTGAAAATAGAGCCGCTTGCTGTACAATAGTGTAAGCGGTTTTATTTATAAATCTTAATTATGAGGAGATTTTAGTATGAATATTTTGGCTACATCGGTTCCCATACGGTACGGGCGCTGGCAGCGTCCAAAGATTTTACACCAATCGTATACGATAATCTGTCTACCGGGCATGAGGCCTCTGTACCGGATGATGTGCAACTGATTACCGGAGATATCCACGATGTGCCGTTCTTAAAACATATCCTGGCAGAACATGAAATCGACGGTGTGATTCATTTTGCCGCTTCTTCGCTGGTAGGCGAATCCATGACGGATCCGGCCAAGTATTATTATAATAATGTGGAAGGAACGTTGCATCTGCTGATCGCCATGCATGAAGCAGGAGTAGACCATATCGTGTTTTCTTCTACCGCAGCGGTGTATGGGGAACCAAAAAAAACGCCTATTAAAGAGAATTTTCTCACCGTTCCCACTAACGTTTACGGGCGGACCAAGCTGATGATTGAAACTATGATGAAGGATTTTACCATGGCCTATGGTATGGACTATGTGGCACTGCGCTATTTTAACGCGGCCGGCGCTGCATTGGACGGATCCATCGGGGAAGACCATAACCCGGAATCCCATCTGATTCCTTTGATTTTAAAGGCGGCACAGGGCGTGCGCGACCATATTTCCATTTACGGCACAGATTATCTGACACCGGACGGCACCTGCCTGCGGGACTATATCCACGTATTGGACCTGGCGGATGCCCATGTGCTGGCGATGCAATACCTGGCTGATGGCGGCGCCAGCGATGTGTTCAACCTGGGCAGCGAGGCCGGTTTCAGT
>ONAV01000092.1 GCA_900315925.1 uncultured Selenomonadales bacterium
GAAAGAAGAATGCGGCGTTTTCGGTATTTTGGATCCGGAGGGCGGCAGTGTAGCCCATTCCATCTATTACGGGCTCACGGCGCTGCAGCACCGGGGACAGGAAGCCTGCGGCATCGTAACCTCCGATACGAACGGGCCTGTGGGGAATTATCACTGTCGCAAGAACGCCGGGCTGGTCAGTGAAGTTTTCCATGAAAACAGCCTGGAAAGCCTGCCGGGCAATCTGGGCATCGGACATGTACGTTACTCCACCACAGGCGGTTCCCGTCCGGAGAACGCCCAGCCGCTGGTAATCTCCTACATAAAAGGTACGCTGGGACTGGCCCACAACGGCAACCTGGTCAACATGGCCGATCTGAAATGGGAGCTGATCCGAAACGGCGCCGTATTTCATACCACCACCGACTCCGAAGTCATTGCGTTCTGTCTGGCACGGGAACGGGCCCGTACCCGGACGATCCAGGAAGCGGTTCTGGCTACTGCCCGGAAACTGTCCGGCGCCTATGCGCTGGTCATCATGAGCCCCCAGAAGCTGATCGGCCTGCGGGATCCCTACGGCTTAAAGCCGCTTTGTCTGGGAAAACGCGGCAACGCGTACGTGCTGGCATCGGAAAGCTGTGCACTGACCGCCGTGGATGCGGAATTCATCCGCGACGTGGAACCGGGAGAAATGGTTACCATTTCGGCAAAGGGAATTGAATCGGACCGTTCCCTGCAATCCGAGAAATGCGCCCACTGCATCTTTGAGTATATTTATTTTGCCCGTTTGGACAGTTGTCTGGACGGCATCAACGTGTATGACGCCCGCATCGCTGCCGGAAGATCGCTGGCCCGGTCCCATCCGGTGGCTGCCGATCTGGTAACGGGCGTGCCGGAATCAGGGCTGCCTGCCGCCAAAGGATTTTCCTTAGAGTCGGGCCTTCCTTTCGGCTTCGCATTTTATAAGAACTCATACATCGGCAGAACTTTCATCAAGCCTTCCCAGGCCGAACGGGAAAGCGGCGTCCATCTGAAGCTCAGTGTGCTGGCCGCATCGGTAAAGGGAAAACGCATCGTACTGGTAGATGATTCCATTGTACGGGGCACCACCATGAAAAACCTGGTACAGATGTTAAAAGAAGCAGGCGCCACTGAAGTGCACGTCCGTATCAGCTCGCCGCCCTTCCGCCACCCCTGCTATTTCGGCACGGACGTCCCCTCCGAAGAGGAACTGATCGCCAACCGGCTTTCCCTTGAGGGAATTTGCCGAATGCTGGGAGCAGATTCCCTTGGCTATCTGGACCTGAAAGCCCTGCCGGAAATGGTAAAGGGCCTCCCCCTCTGCACCGGCTGTTTCGACAACAACTATCCCATGGAGATACCGGAACCGAAACCGCTTCCCTTCTGGTGCGGGGAATAAAACCAGTTAGCATCCCGGGACATCGATATTTATGGTATAATATAAACAGCGAGCCTAAGGAATGGCTGATTAATTCGTCTGCACGCTGACTCTGTATAAGCGATTCGCACGCAAGCAAGCTTGCGGCTCTCTGCTTATGCCGGTGCCTTTTGTAAACGGCAGCGTCAATCGTACATATTCATTTAATCAGTGCTTCCCTGACAAAAATCTTGAAATGGAACGGAATGGAAAGTATGACTTCATTACTTACACAGGAACAATGGGATATCCTGGACGGCATGCGCAGCAACCTGGGACTGGCCGCCGACCTGGCCCAGGCCAAGATTTCACTGATCCTGCCCCTGGACCGCAGCCGGCAGCTCTGCGCATCTGCGGCGCAACTGTCGGGCAAACGAAAAGCGAAAGCAGGAGGAGACATTTGCTTTTTAAGCGTCTTCGACCAGGCAGAACCCCTCACCCGCTCGGAAAACACGGAACCGGAAGAGATGACCCGGGCTGCAGATGAACCGCTGATGACCCAGGCGCTGGCAGAAAACACCGTCACCGAAGGGTTCCGGGAAGTTGCGCCGGGCCAGTTCGCCCGGCTGAAGGTCTATCCGATCTGCGACGGGCACAACCGTTGCTTCGCCGCTGCCGCCTTTGAAGACCGGGAAGCTGATGTGGTATTCTGGGACGCCACCATGGACTTCCTGCACGGCAGCAAAACAGACTATGCCTCTAACAGCTGCTACCGCCGCCTGTCCAGTATCGACGGACTGGTACTGGTAAATGCCCGGGACGGGCTGATCCTTGCAGCCAACAATGCAGCCCGGCATATTTACCGGGTACTGGGTGTCGGGCACCTGGTTGGCCGGCGAACCAGCAGCGAAGAAATTAACTGGAACGGCATCGACAACGTTTTGTACACAGGCACAGCCGAAGAACAGGAACTGATCATTGTAGTTATCGAAGACGTGACCCAGCTGAAGCTGAAGGACGAGGAACTGCGGGTAAAGGCTGCGGTAATCCGGGAAATCCATCACCGCGTCAAGAACAACCTGCAGACCATCGCCAGCCTGCTGCGGCTGGAACAGCGCCGGGCAGCCTCGGAAGAAACAAAGGTCGTGCTGCGGGATTCCATCAACCGGATCAGCAGCATCGCGTTGGTACACGAATATCTTTCCGGTCAGGGCACGGAACTGGTGGACATCAATGAACTTGGCAACGGCGTGTACCGTACGGTCATGAGCAGCATGAAAACGCCGGACCTGGAACTGGAAATGAAATTTTCCGCAGATAACCTGCGATTACCCTCCCAGCAGGCTGCCAGCCTGGCCCTGGTGCTGAACGAATTATTGCAAAACGCGCTGGAACATGGGTTTGAAAACCGGAAAAAGGGAACGCTGACAGCTACCATCAGCCGGCTGGACGAAGACGGAGGGAACCGGGAAAAACTCCAGGGCAAGGCAGCAGAAGCAGCGCAATACAGTGGCAATGCCAAAAAGGAAACCACAGACCGCCTGCTGTTACTGGTAACAGATGACGGCGTGGGCCTGCCTGCCGGGTTTGACCTGCAGAAAACCAAAAGCCTGGGCCTCAAGATCGTGCAGACCGTCGTGCAGTCTGATTTAAAAGGAACCTTCAGCCTGGAACCGCGCACCGACGGAAACGGCACCGTGGCTAAAGTGGTCATTCATATATAATGGAGGGGAATGGGAAGTGAAACCGTTAAAGATACTGATTGCGGATGACGAAGCATTGCTGCGCCTGGACCTGCGGGAAATGCTGGAAGAAGCGGGACACACCGTCACAGGCGAAGCGGAGAACGGAAAAATCGCGGTAAGCCTTGCGGAGAAAGACCGGCCGGACCTGGTCATCATGGATGTGAAAATGCCGGAGATGGACGGTCTGGAAGCCGCCAAGCTCATTGGGGAAGCAAAACTGGCCCCGGTGCTGCTGCTCACCGCCTACAGTCAGCAGGAGATCGTACAGGAAGCAACCAATTCCGGCGTGTTCGCCTATTTGGTAAAACCGGTCCGGGAAGAAGAACTGTTTCCCGCCATTGAGATTGCCATCAGCCGTTTTGCCGCCTTCCAGCGGTTAAACGCCGCACTGGACAAGGCAAAGGACGATCTGGAGACCCGGAAGCTGCTGGACCGGGCCAAGGGTATCCTGATGGATCAGTATAAATTTACAGAAAAAGATGCCTTCCAGGCCATGCAAAAGCTCAGCATGGATCGCCGGCTTTCCCTGAAGGCAGTGGCCAAAGCCGTGATTGCCAGCGCAGAGATACACGAAAAGGAAACGGGAAAAAAGAAAAGCAGAAAATGAATTAGGCGTTCTTTGCCGTGCAAATTTGCGTACGGCAAGGGGCGCCTTTATTTTGTCGGGCCGCGGACTGTTGGGCTTTGCTTTTATGTATTTTGCTGTGAAGACCGTCAGCTCTTCTCCGAAAGGAAGCGGCCCGGGAAGAAATGAAATGAAATGAAATCGAGGCAACTATTATGGCAATCAACTTCAACCGAAAGATCCTTCTGGAAGACGGGCAGGAGTACTACGGCTACGGCTTCGGCGCATCCGGGGACAAGGTGCTGGAAATCGTCTTCAATACTTCTATGGTTGGCTATCAGGAGATCCTGGCCGTGGTAATGACCTACCCGCTCATCGGCAACTACGGTATGGCAGAAGAAGATTACGAGTCTGCGCACCCCAGTATCGGGGCGCTGATCGTACGGGAGTACAATGACGAGCCTTCCAACTTCCGCAGCGCGGCAACCCTGGGGGAGGTTATGAAGAAATACGGTATTGTCGGCGTCTGTGGCGTGGACACCCGTAAACTGAACCGGAGCATCCGGGACTTCGGCAGCCGCAGGGCGCTGGTCACCGACGCCGCCACCCCGCAGGAAAACGGACTGCAACTATTGAAGGAAAGCAGCCTCCCCACCGATGCCGTTTCCCGGGTAAGCCGGAAAACCCCAGAGGAATTCCCGGCAGAGCAGGCACGTTTTCATGTGGCCGCCATCGACTGCGGCATGAAGCAGAACATCGTCCGTTCCCTGAATAAACGGGGCTGCAGCGTGACGGTCGTCCCCTGGGACACCACGGCAGAAACGATCCGGTCACTGCAACCGGACGGAGTCTTCATTTCCAACGGGCCCGGGGATCCTACGGACGTTCCCCAGACCATCGAAACCATCCGGCAGCTGCTGGGAACCGTTCCCATCTTCGGCATCTGCCTGGGCCACCAGATCATCTCCCTGGCCTACGGCGCCAGAACCTACAAGCTGAAGTTCGGGCACCGGGGCGGCAACCACCCGGTGAAAAATCTG
>ONAV01000094.1 GCA_900315925.1 uncultured Selenomonadales bacterium
AAAAAGCGCATGGTTGCCTGAAACTGGCTGGTCTCCACCGGTTTTTCCACCGGGGTTATGGACCAAAACCGTCCGTTATAATAGTGAGGTGACTGCCGGATACGTTCCAGCCGTTTACCTGTAGGCGTCCGCCCGAACTCCGGGCGCTGACTGTAAAAATATACGCCGGCCGTAAGAACCAGCACGAATACCAATATAATTTTCAACACAATTTTCATGGTTTTCTTCATCCACACGGATTGCGTTTAGTCCTGCCGGTTGGGATCGTCCGGAGCTTTCTTCCCCGTTTCCTTTTCGTAATCATCTAAATTGATCGCACTTTCCGAACCGGCGGCCAGCGCTTTGTTATAGTACCAGTCTTTGAAATCCAGCTCTTCCAGATAATATTGCAGTTGTTCGATCTGATCCAGCACGAACTGACGCTGGGCCTTGATGATTTCATAACGTTCCCGCAGGGTGTCGTCGCCTTTGGAGGTCAGCTCCACATAATCACGGATACGCTTAATAGGCATGCCCGTGTTTTTCAGGCAGGTCAGAAGACCCATCAGCCGCAGGTCCATGTCTTCAAACACACGGATGCCGTTTTTCCGTTTGATGTTGGGCAGCAGCCCTTCCTTATCGTAATAACGGATGGTGGACGGCGGCAGGCCGGTTTTTTGGGCAGCTTCGGAAATAGTGTAAGACATGATGTACCACTCCTTTGTTGATATATAAAAGAAAGGCTTGACAGCAATTGACTTTTATATGTGGCATTTGTTAACTATATGTTATTTGTTAAAGTTCACTTTAAGTCAAGGTTAAAAGTGAGAATTCATAGTTAATTCACATTTGCCGGTTCTTCCACAGGGATTATTGACTGTACAATTTCGTGTTAAAAGCAACACAAAAACTGATCCCGGTCACTTTAGTGACCGGGATTTTTTCACAACTCCAGTTGTGGCGCGGTTTTTCAGCCTGCTTGCTGTTATAAATATAGACAGGTTATTTGTATGTCTCGATATAGCTTTTCATTCGTATATTCATATCGCTTTGTTCGTGCAAGCTGCCATTGCGCCAGCCCTCCATTTCAGGCTTTTGTTGTATTACTTTTTCTTTTCCCATCCGAAACGGATAGCGCCAAACTTGCAGGCTGCCTTGCAGTCGCCGCAGGAGATGCACTCGTGGTCCCCTACCTTTCTGATATCCATCTTGCAGGTCCGCAGGCAGGCATTACAATGTACGCACTTGCTTTCATCCAACTTAACAGAGAGCAGCGCGATTTTATTAAAAAGACCATAAAATGCGCCCAATGGGCAGATGAACCGGCAGAAAGGCCGGAACAGAAAAACAGATAATATGATTACCGCCGCCAGAATGACGAAACGGTAATTGAGAAACATATACGGACGGATACTGCCTCCTGTTGACAACGTCATAAGGAAATTGGAAAAAGGCAGGTTGGGACAAACCCAGTGGCAAAAAGCCATAAACCGTTTTCCCGCGAGATGGTAACCGAGTGGAACCGCCACGACGAAAACCGCAAGGAATACGTATTTCAGATAACTGAGCCTCCGCGTCCATTCGTTCTTTTTGATTTTTGGCGCCGGGATTTTATCCAGAATGTCCTGCACCAGCCCGAAGGGACAAAGCCAGCCGCAGATGAACCGACCAAAGGCCAACGCCAGCAGCAGTAACCAACATAAAACACGCAGGGGCAGACGGGCCAGACCGTCCGCAAACAGCCGCTGCATAAAGTTCAGCGGGCAGCCTGCCACCGATGCCGGACAGTAACGGCAGTTCAGTCCCGGCACGCAGAAGTCGCTGTTGATATACTTTGCGGGAAGATCGCTGATTAAATTACAGTTGTATAAAATAGCCGAGCAGATTTGCAGCAGACGTCGGGTAACCATGGTAATCCGTTTCTCCTTTGCTGTTTTGTATTTTAATCATATACGTTAAAGCCTGCTCTAAGGAGACGCTGATTAAATGAGTTTGTGCGCTGACTGAGGGATTTTTGCGACTGACAAGGAAATGGCCCGAAGGCGCAGCCTAAGCAGAGAGCCGCAAGCTGCGCTTGCGTGCGAATCGCTTATACAAAGGAGTAGCTGCGAGTCACAAAAAGCACCGGTCAGCGTGCAGACGAATTAATCAGCGTTTCCCTAAGTCAAGTGAGATTCCAAAACCGCCGCATCATTTGCCGAATCCGAAGAACTCTTTCAGACCCTTTTTCTCCAATAATATTTCAGCAGTAAAACCATAATGAGATGCCGCTGCAAGAGTCACTACTTTCTCCAGAAAATCCTCGTAGGGCAACTCAAACCATTCCTCCGGTATTTCACGGCGGATGGTGCCGCCGTCATTGTGGCCGCCGCCCCACCACCAGGCTTCGTCCAGTTCCGCTTCATACGTTCCGTCATCCATCTTGTTGAAAGCATACCAGGAAGCCCATTCGCGCATTCCTTCCGGGGTTTTCGGTCCTTCATAATGCGGTGCATCGTGAGAAAGCGGCGAATACTCCGGCGTCCCTTTCTTTGCGCCGCGCCGGTAGACTGTAAACCGTTCCCCTGTATCCATGGGATAACGTTCCAGCAGCATGGGTCCCTTCTGATACAGGATACGCCTTCTTCCAGGCACCCGGTTTGCGTCATTGATCAAATCGGTGAACACCTTCAGGGGGTTTGTTTCCTGTAATTCCTTTTCGAGCCCCAGTTCCTTCAACTTGTCTTCCATATCCCAGGGGCAGCCCCATTCCGTGTAATACGTTGCCTTGTGGTTGCTGTAGATATAGTAGTAACCGATAAGCTTATCATTATAAAACACCTTATACTTATCCAGAATAGAACTCATGGTCTTCCCTCCTGTTCTCCCTGACTTAATGATCGGCGTTTCTTTACAAATACCGGCCGGTAATGCTTTCTTTGGACTGGCGGATCTGTTCCGGTGTTCCGCAGGCTACGATACGACCGCCCAGTTCCCCGCCGCCCGGCCCCATGTCGATGACATAGTCTGCGTTGGCGATCACATCCAGATCGTGCTCGATGACAAGGACGGTAGCGCCCGCCTCCACCAGACGGTCAAACACACCCAGCAACACCTGCACATCCAGCGGATGCAAACCGATGGTGGGTTCATCAAATACGAACACAGAATCTTCCTGGGTCCGTCCCATTTCGCTGGCCAGTTTCAGCCGCTGCGCCTCGCCGCCGGACAAAGCGGGCGTGTCTTCTCCAAGAGTTAGATAGCCCAGGCCAAGATCATGCAGCACCCGTAGTTTTTCGTATATTCTCTTCTTATCCTTAAACAGTTCCAGTGTATCATCCACCGTCATCGCCATCAGTTCGGGAAGAGAAAAAGCCTTCTCTGCTGTTTTCGGCTTCCAGAGGATTTTCTCCGCCTCCCCACTGTATCGTTTTCCATTACACTCCGGACAGGTTATGGTTACATCCGGCAAAAACTGCACGTCAAGAGAGATCTGTCCGGTTCCGTCGCAGACCGGGCAACGCAGGGAACCGGTGTTGTAAGAGAAATCACCGGCTTTCAGTTTTCCGGCTTTCGCAACTTCCATTCCTGCGTACAGCTTGCGAAGCTCATCCAGAATGCCGCTGTAAGTTGCCACCGTGGAACGTATATTGATGCCGATGGGCGATGCGTCGATTAAGTTGGCACGACGTATGCCCTCCGCCTCTACCGTTTTTACCGGGAAAGGTAGCTTCTCCCCCGCACAGTGCGCCGCCAGTCCGGGAATCAGACTTTCCAGCACCAGCGTCGTTTTTCCGGAACCGGACACGCCCGTCACCGCCGTCAGCCTGCCTTTGGGAATAACAACGTTCAGCGCGTGCACGGTGTGGATCGGGCACGTCTCCATGCGGATCGTTCCCAGTCGGAACACCTCCGCCGCTTTGGCGCGTCTGCGTATCTTCATATGCCCTGTATCCGTCAGGAAGGGCGCTATTTTGGATGCCCCGGCTGCCAGAATCTCTTTCATGCTGCCTTGGGCCAGAACGGTTCCTCCATGGGTTCCTGCCAACGGTCCCAGTTCGATCATGTGGTCTGCCTGTTTCAGCACCCGGACATCATGGTCCACCAGCACCACAGAGTTGCCATCGGCAATCAGACTGTCCACCACGTTCATCAGACCGTCAATATTAGACGGATGAAGCCCGATGCTGGGCTCGTCCAGTACATATAAAACGCCCGTTGTTTCGTTGCGGACG
>ONAV01000095.1 GCA_900315925.1 uncultured Selenomonadales bacterium
TGTTAAGGAATTACGTCTGGACGCTCCGTCCGACTTAAAACCGGGTGACGTAATCAAAGCCGACGTATTCGCAGCCGGAGATCTGGTTGACGTAAGCGGTATCAGCCGCGGCAAAGGCTTTGCAGGCACCATTAAGCTCCACAATTTCGGCCGTGGCCCTATGAAACACGGTTCCAAATCGCATCGTGAGCCGGGTTCTATGGGACCGATGCATTCCGGCCCCGGCGGCAGGGTAATCAAAGGCAAAAAACTGCCTGGCCGCATGGGTGGCAAGAGTGCTACCGTTCAGTCTCTGACCATTGCACGGGTTGACACTGAACGCAACCTTATCCTTGTACACGGTTCTATTCCGGGTGCAAACGGCACCTGCGTAGTAATCACAGAAGCCGTTAAAGGTAAGTAATGTAAACGACAGAAAGGAGGATGCTTCATATGCCGAAGTTATCTGTATATAACATGGCCGGCAAAACTACCGGCGAAGAGATTGAATTAAATGAAGAAGTATTTGGCGTTGAATTTAATGAACCTGTTGTGCATCAGGCTATCGTAATGCAGCAGGCCAACCAGCGCCAGGGCACTTCCGCTACCAAAACCCGCGGCATGGTACGCGGCGGCGGACGGAAACCCTGGAGACAGAAAGGAACCGGTCACGCACGTGTAGGTTCCACCCGCTCTCCTCTGTGGGTAGGCGGCGGCGTAACCTTTGGACCGCAGCCCCGCAGCTATCACAAAGATATGACCCGCAAAGCGCGCCGTCTGGCAATCCGCTGTGCGTTATCCGCCAAAGTTGCGGAAGGCCAGCTGGTGATCATCGACAATATCGCGTTTGATGATTTCAAGACCAAACGTACTCTTGAAATGCTGGATGCTTTCGAAGCTGCAGAGAATAAGACCCTGATCATCACGAACGGGGAAAACGAAAACGTAGAACTGTCCGCACGCAACATCCGCAAAGTTACCGTCATCAATAACGGCGGTCTGAACTGCTTTGACCTGTTGCACAATAATAAAGTGTTCCTGGACAAGAATGCTGTAGAAAAGATTGAGGAGGTACTTGCATAATGGCTGCTAATCCTCGCGACGTTTTGATCCGCCCGCTCATCACGGAAAAAACTTCCATGATGATGCAGGAGAACAAATACACTTTTAAGGTTCCGGTAACCGCTAACAAAACCGAAATCCGTCAGGCTGTGGAATCCATCTGGAATGTAAAGGTTTTGTCCGTAACGACCATTCGCGTCAGCGGCAAAGTAAAACGGATGGGCAGAAATGTAGGCCGGACGTCCGATTATAAAAAGGCGATCGTCAGACTGGCAGAAGGTCAGACGCTGCCGATATTTGAAGGAATGTAAGGAGGTAAGCTAAATGGCGATTAAAAGCTACAATCCGTATTCTCCTTCGAGACGTTTTATGACAACGTCTTCCTTCGAAGAGATTACGACTGATAAACCCTATCGTCCGCTTCTTGAGAAGCTGAACAAACACGCCGGCCGCAACAACACCGGTAAAGGAATCCCCGCAAAGGTTGCTACCATTGAATACGATCCGAACCGTAATGCCCGCATTGCGCTGCTGCATTATGTAGACGGCGAAAAACGCTATATCCTGGCTCCCCTGGACCTGAAGGTTGGCGACAAAGTGGAAAGCGGTCCGAATGCCGATATCAAAACCGGCAACTGCCTGCCCTTAAAGAACATCCCGGTTGGTACTCTGGTACACAACGTGGAACTGAAGATCGGTAAAGGCGGCCAGATGGCACGCTCTGCCGGCGCAGTCGTACAGCTGATGGCTAAAGAAGGAGATTACGCACTGCTGCGTCTGCCTTCCGGTGAAGTCCGCAAAGTACATATCAACTGCCGTGCCACGATCGGCCAGGTTGGCAATCTCGAATTTGAAAACCTCACCATCGGTAAAGCCGGCCGTTCCCGCTGGTTGGGCATCCGTCCTGCGAACCGCGGCGTAGTTATGAACCCGAACGACCATCCGCATGGAGGCGGTGAAGGTCACAGCCCGGTTGGACGTAAACGTCCTGTTACCCCGTGGGGCAAAGCTGCGTTTGGTGTTCGCACCCGCAAGAACAAGAAATCTTCAACTAAGTTAATTTTAAGCCGTAGAACGAAATAATCGTTGAGAGAAAGGAGGCTTATCAGTGTCTAGATCAGTTAAAAAAGGACCTTATGTGCATCCCAGTCTGTTGAAAAAGGTTGATGCACTGAATGCCGCAAATGATAAGAAGGTTGTAAAGACCTGGTCCCGCGCTTCTATGATTTTACCTACGTTTGTAGGACACACCATTGCGGTTCATGACGGACGCAAACATGTTCCGGTATTCATCACCGAGGATATGGTAGGCCATAAATTAGGAGAATTTGCTCCGACCCGTACATTCAAAGGTCATCAGGATAAGAAAGCAGATACTACAGGAAAGTGAGGAATAAGTAATGGAAGTTAACGCTACTGCAAAATATATCCGCATTGCTCCTCGCAAACT
>ONAV01000023.1 GCA_900315925.1 uncultured Selenomonadales bacterium
GAAGTGGACATCAGCTGCGTGATCTGCGGCGGCAAAGGCTGCAACGTGTGCAAACATTCCGGCTGGCTGGAAATCTTAGGCGCCGGCGAAGTGCATCCCAACGTACTGGAGATGAGCGGCTACGATTCCAAAGTCATGAACGGTTACGCTTTCGGCATGGGTGTGGAACGCATTGCCATGCTGAAATACGGCATTGATGATTTACGGTTATTCTTTGAAAACGACTTGCGGTTCATCCGCCAGTTCCGGTAAGGGAGGGATAGAAAATGTTAGCTTCGATTGCGTGGTTAAAGCGCTATGTTGATATTGATGTAACTCCCGAAGAATTGGCTGACAAGCTGACCCGCGTAGGGCTGGAAGTGGAAAGCGTGATTCATCAGGGACAGGGGATCTCCGGCGTGGTGACCGGTAAGGTTACTGCCATTGAGAAGAATCCAAAAAGCGACCACCTGTGGGTGTGCCAGATGGATTACGGCAGCGGCGAGATTGTACAGATCCAGACCGGCGCCCAGAATGTAAAGCTGGGGGACATCGTTCCTGTGGCTACGTTGGGCGCGGAACTGCCTAACGGCATGAAACTGAAAAAAGTAAAGATGGCGGACGTGTATTCTTACGGTATGCTGTGCAGTGCGGCGGAACTTGGCATTGACAACAAGCTGCTGCTGCCGGAACAGCGGGAAGGGATCCTGATCCTTTCTCCGGATACACCCATCGGCAAAGACATTAAAGAGGTGCTGGGCCTTAACGATACGGTGCTGGACATTGACCTCACCGCCAATAAACAGGATTGCTTCTGCATGACGGGCATTGCCCGGGAAGCGGCGGCAGTGCTGGGTAAAACGATGCGCATGCCGGACACCAGCGTAAAGGAAGCGGCCGGCGGCGACGTCCACGACATGCTGCGGGTTGCCATTGAGATTCCGGAACTGTGCAGCCGCTTCACCAGCCGCGCGCTGAAAAATATTAAGATCATGCCGTCGCCGGACTGGATGCAGAACGAACTGCGCGCCTGCGGTGTTCGTCCCATCAGCAATGTAGTTGACGTGACCAACTATGTGATGATGGAACTGGGACAGCCTATGCACGCCTATGATTACGACACGCTGGCCGGTCAGGCCCTCATTGTACGCCGGGGTAAAGCAGGGGAACACCTGCAGACCCTGGACGATCAGGACCGGGAACTGACGCCGGACATGATCACCATCGCGGATACGGAAAAAGCCGTGGGCCTGGGCGGCGTTATGGGCGGTCTGATCACCGAAGTAACGGATAAAACCAAAACCGTTATTCTGGAAGCGGCAGCTTTCAACGGCCCGTCGATCCGGCGTACCTCCAAAGCGTTGGGCCTGCGCAGTGAGGCTTCCATGCGCTTCGAGCGGGGCGTGGACATTGCCAACTGCCATCGCGCGCTGGACCGGGCGGCGCATCTGCTGGAAGAAATGGGAGCCTGCGAAACGGTCTGCGGTATTGCGGACGCGTACCCGGTGCCCTATCATCCCGCAGTGATTACCGTAACGCCGGAAACCATCAACACCCGTATCGGCGTGAATATTCCCAAAGAGGAAATGATCGCGATTCTGCAGCGTCTCCAGTTTGACGTGAAGGAAGACAACGGGGCGTTAGTAATTACGGCGCCTACCTGGCGGCAGGATGTGACCTGCGATGCGGATATTTCCGAGGAAATCGCCCGCATGCATTCCTACGATAAAATCGAAAGTCACAATCCGGAACTGGCCCTGCGCCAGGGCAAGGAAGACCCCATGGAAGAAGTGAAGAGCGAAGCGGAAGATTATCTGGCCTCTGCCGGTCTGGACGAAGTGATGACCTATACCTTCATCCATCCGTCTTTTGTGGATAAGATGATGTTGAAAGCAGACGACGCCCGCCGCAACGTAATCAGACTGATGAACCCCATCAGCGACGAGTTCGGCGTGATGCGCACCACTATGCTGCCCAGCCTGCTGAACACGGCGGCCTATAATCTGGCCCGGCAGGCGGAAAGCGTGAAGATTTTTGAAGTGGGCCGGGTGTACCTGCCCAAGTCTCTGCCTCTGACCGAACATCCGGAAGAACGCCGGGTGATCGGCGCGGTGATGAGCGGCCGCCGCAATGAGCTGACCTGGACCAGCGGCAAGGACAATGTGGACTTCTACGATATGAAGGGCGTAGTAGAAGGATTGCTGGCGAAGATGCAGCTTGCAGATTATGAGCTGGCTGCCTGCGAAGAGCCCTACATGCATCCGGGCAAGAGCTGTGTCGTAAAAGCGGGAGAAAAGGTCATCGGTTATTTTGGCTGCCTGCATCCGACTGTTGCGGCAAACTTTGATGTTCCGGAAGAGACCTATGTGCTGGAACTGGAACTTGCAACCCTGGCTGAATCCGCTCTGCGGGTTCCCCAATACACGCATCTGGCAAAATTCCCCGGTACCAGCCGCGACATTGCGGTAGTGGTTCCCAGGAACGTTACCATGCAGGAACTGGAACGTGTGCTGCGGGCCAACGCCGGCGAACTGCTGAAAGATATCCGCGTCTTCGACGTGTACACCGGTAAACAGGTAGCGGAAGGCTGCAAGTCCGTGGCCTTTAACCTGACTTTCCAGGCAGAGGACCGCACCCTCACCGACGGGGAGATCGATCCTATCATCAAAAACGTGGTGGAAAAAGTGGCGGAAGCCTATGCGGCGGAGCTGAGAAAATAAGAAAAAAGTGTGAAAAGGGTTGCTCCCACTGTAAAATAAAGGTAAAATAAATAGTGGTATGTTATTTGGAAAGCTTTTGTTTTTATCTTTCTTTTTAAAAAGGAAAATGGTAGACGGGCTTTCCTGCTGCCCTGTTTAAATCCGGCCTTACGGCCTTAAGAAGGGAACATTTTATATGGAAAACAAAGAACGTTTAGTTGGTACTGTATCCAGAGGCATCCGTTTACCCATCATCCGTCAGGGCGATAACCTGGCAGACATTGTAACGGACAGCGTATTGAAAGCCGCGGCAAGCGAAGGCTTTGCCCTGCGTGACCGGGATGTCATCTCCATCACGGAATCCATCGTGGCCCGCTCTCAGGGAAACTATTGCTCCGTAGATGACATTGCGGCGGATGTGAAAGCGAAGTTGGGCGGCGAGACGATTGGCGTCATCTTCCCAATCCTGTCCCGCAACCGGTTTGCCATCTGCCTGCGCGGTATTGCCAAAGGCGCAAAGAAAGTGGTGCTGATGCTGAGCTATCCTTCCGATGAAGTAGGCAACCATCTGGTAAGCCTGGATCAGATTGATGAAGCGGGCGTGAATCCGTTCAGCGATGTGCTGACCCTGGAAAAATACCGTGAACTGTTCGGCGCAACGGTTCATGAATTCACCGGCGTGGATTATGTTGACTATTATAAGGAACTGATGGAGTCCAGCGGCGCGGAAGTGGAAGTGATCTTCGCCAACCATCCGGAAGCCATTCTGAAATATGCGGACAAGATTTTGAACTGCGACATCCACACCCGTGCCCGCACGAAACGGATTTTGAAAAAAGCCGGCGCGAAAGTGGTCTGCGGTCTGGATGATATCATGACGACGTCTATTAACGGCAGCGGCTACAATGAAAAATACGGTCTGCTGGGTTCCAACAAATCCACGGAAGACAAGGTAAAACTGTTCCCGCACCAGTGCCAGTCCCTGGTGGAAGAAATCCAGGAACGGGTGCTGAAAGCTACCGGCAAACACGTGGAAGTCATGGTATACGGCGACGGCGCCTTTAAAGACCCCCAGGGCAAAATCTGGGAACTGGCGGATCCGGTGGTTTCCCCAGCCTTTACCAGCGGTCTGGTGGGTACGCCCAATGAACTGAAACTGAAATATCTGGCGGACAATGATTTTGCGAACCTGTCCGGTGAAGAGCTGAAGAAAGCTATTACCGACAGTATCGTGAAGAAGAGCGGCAGCCTGGTTGGCAACATGGCGTCTGAAGGCACTACGCCCCGTCAGCTTACCGACCTGATCGGCTCTCTCTGCGACCTGACCTCCGGCTCCGGCGACAAGGGAACCCCGGTTGTTCTGGTACAGGGCTATTTTGACAACTATTCCAATTAAACTGTATTGCATAGCAGGCCTGAGTAAAAGCCTGCTATGCATTTTGTGATTTTTATAAACCCGAAGGAGGCTCATGTATGGAACAGGCAAAACGTCCGGAAACGATGGAACGGATTACGACAAGCGAACTGGCAAAAGCATTTATTGAAGAACAGGTTGCGGAACTGCGCAAGCAGATTGGAGATAAAAAAGTGCTGCTGGCCCTGTCCGGCGGCGTGGATTCGTCCGTTGTGGCCGCGCTGCTGATTAAAGCGGTGGGGCAGCAGCTGGTATGCGTACATGTAAATCACGGCCTGCTGCGTAAAGGCGAACCGGAGCAGGTCATCAAAGTGTTCCGGGACGAAATGAAGGCAAACCTGATTTACGTCGACGCGACGGAACGGTTCTTAGGCAAGCTGGCCGGCGTCAGCGATCCGGAAACCAAACGCAAGATCATCGGCGGCGAATTCATTGAAGTATTTGCGGAAGAAGCAAAAAAGCTGGAAGGCATCGAATTCCTGGCCCAGGGTACCATTTATCCGGATATTCTGGAAAGCGAACAGGGAATCAAGGCCCATCACAATGTGGGCGGCCTGCCTCCCGAACTGAACTTTGAACTGGTGGAGCCGGTTAAGTTGTTATATAAAGACGAAGTCCGTGTAGTCGGAAAAGAGTTAGGTCTTCCCGACAACATGGTATACCGTCAGCCCTTCCCCGGTCCGGGACTGGGCGTGCGGTGCCCAGGCGCTATTACCCGGGATCGTCTGGAAGCAGTGCGGGAAAGCGACGCGATTCTGCGGGAAGAATTTGCGAAGAACGGGCTGGAAGGAAAAGTATGGCAGTATTTCACCGTAGTGCCCGACTTCAAGTCCACCGGGATTCGCGACGGCAAGCGTACCTTTGATTGGCCGGTCATCATCCGTGCCGTCAACACCAAAGACGCTATCACCGCAACGGTGGAAAATGTTCCCTACGAATTGATGCAGCACATCACCGACCGCATCGTCCACGAGGTGAAAGGGATCAACCGTGTGCTGTACGATTTCACACCGAAGCCTACGGCAACCATCGAATACGAATAAATTCTGCAATAAACAGCGATTACCGTTTACATTGCGGTTTATGCTGAATGAATATTTGCAACTTGCGAATGCGGCTTGCAAATTGCAAAGATATCATCTATCAAAAACAAAAGATTAGGAGAGAGGTTTAGGAGAATGGCAGTTTTGAAGTTGGAACAGTACGGTATTACCGGTGCGACAGAAATCATCCACAATCCGTCCTACGAATTCTTATTCGAAGAAGAAATGAAGTCCGGCCTGGAAGGATATGAAAAAGGCCAGCTAACCGAGCTGGATGCGGTGAACGTCATGACCGGCGTTTATACCGGGCGTTCCCCAAAAGACAAGTACATTGTCATGGATGAAAATTCCAAAGATACGGTGTGGTGGACGACGCCCGAATACCCGAATGATAACCATGTCATGAGTGAAGAGGTATGGGCCAGGGTGAAAGCGCTGGCCGTGAAGCAGCTCTGCGGAAAGCGGCTGTTTGTGGTGGATGCGTTCTGCGGGGCCAACAAGGATACCCGCATGGCGGTGCGTTTCATTATGGAAGTGGCCTGGCAGGCGCACTTTGTTAAGAATATGTTTATTGCCCCTACGAAAGAGGAACAGGAAGATTTCAAACCGGATTTTGTAGTGTACGCTGCGTCCAAAGCAAAAGTGGAGAACTACAAGGAACTGGGCATCAATTCGGAAACCTGTGTTGCATTTAACATTACCAGTCACGAACAGGTGATCCTGAACACCTGGTACGGCGGCGAAATGAAAAAGGGCATGTTCTCCATGATGAACTACTACCTGCCGTTGAAGGGCATTGCTTCCATGCACTGCTCCGCCAACACGGACCTGAAGGGCCAACCGCTACCTTATCGGCGACGACGAGCACGGCTGGGACGATAACGGCATCTTCAATCTGGAAGGCGGTTGCTACGCCAAGGTCATCGACCTGGACAAAGAGTCCGAACCGGACATCTATAACGCCCTGCGTCGCGACGCCCTGCTGGAAAACGTGGCCGTTGATGCAGCCGGGAAAGTGGATTTCCACGACAAGAGCGTAACGGAAAACACCCGCGCTTCCTATCCCATCAGCCACATTGAACATAACGTGAAGAAAATCCGCGCCACATCTTCCGGCCCTGCCGCGAAGAATGTGATCTTCCTTTCTGCCGATGCCTTTGGCGTACTGCCTCCGGTTTCCATCCTGACACCGGAACAGACAAAGTACTATTTCCTGTCCGGCTTCACGGCCAAACTGGCCGGAACGGAACGGGGCATCACCGAACCGACGCCGACTTTCTCCGCCTGCTTCGGTCAGGCGTTCCTGGAACTGCACCCGACGAAATATGCGGATGAACTGGTGAAGAAAATGGAAAAATCCGGCGCGAAGGCGTTCCTGGTGAACACCGGATGGAACGGAACCGGCAAGCGCATCTCCATTAAAGATACCCGCGGCATCATCGACGCGATCCTGAACGGCGACGTAAACAAGGCTCCCACCAAAAAGATTCCGATTTTTAATCTGGAAGTTCCCACCGCGCTGCCGGGGGTTGATACCAATATTCTTGATCCGCGGAATACGTACGTGAAAGCTGCGGAGTGGGACGCCAAGGCCAAAAATCTGGCAGAACGGTTTATCAAAAACTTCAAAAAATATGAAGGAAACGCGGAAGGCAAGAAGCTGGTAGCGGCAGGACCGAAGCTGGATTGACATTCCCCATTGAGTCATACATATATTATGCTGTTAAAAAATCCGGAATACCTGACTTAACAGGTATTCCGTTTTTTTTACTTCTGAATTGACAATACATGCAATACTCTTGTCAAAAATATGTTATAATATTTATAAATTAAGAACAAAGTATCTGTTTTATTATTGTGCAAGGGAGGTCATCATATGCAAAAGGTAAAAATGTTGAGCATTGCATTGGCTGCGGCGTTTGCGTTTGCTGTTGCACCGGTCTGCGATACGGGGGTTACGCCGGACATATCAAATTTGGGCTGGTCGCGTTCCGCTTTTGCTGAAGGAAACGGTGTAGACTATCAGATTGACCTGCACTACATTCCGCTGATGATGCGTACGGAACATTATGATGTGAGCGATGAGAAAGGCGACCTGCTCCGCGCCCGCTGGACGGGCATCCGGGTGACCGGCCCTGTGCCTTTTGAACCGAATATCAACAAAGCCCTGGATGCATACACGACAAAGGCAGAAAAACAGTTTGCCACATCAAGCAAAAAAATGGTGTCCGACGCTAAATCAGACCACAGCGAACGGGCAAAATACGGCGCTACGTTCTTTCCCGCTTTTGAAGATAACAGTGATATCTATGTACGCCGGGCGGATTCCCTGGTGGTAAGTCTGTTGGAATTCGGTTCCAGCTATATGGGCGGCGCTCATGGCATGTACGGTGTGACGGGCAAAACCTTTAACACCTATACCGGCCAGGAGATGCAGCTGACCGATGTGTTTACCAGCCAGACCGCTATGACTGACGCCATCAAGCAGCAGCTCATGTTTGATTATCCCAAAGCGTCATTCCAGGGAAATAACGGCGCCAGCATGCGTAACATGGTTGAACAGCTGGCGAAGGAAGGCCACCTGTTCTGGACCATGGATCCCCGGGGCGTGACTTTCTATTTTAATCCGTATATCCTCGGTTCCTATGCGGAAGGCGTTTTCACGACTACGCTGCTGTATTCTGAGCGGCCGCAAATCTTCAAACATAGTGAATATACGAAGGCTATCGAATGGCGGGGACCAAAAGGTTATTGCATGGAAATTCCTTCCTACCTGCCCGTACGGTTAAGTGACAGCCCCCGCGGTGACAGACTGTCCGTGATGAACGACCCGGAAGAACTGCTCATTGATTACTGTGGCGAACAGCTGAAAGACAAGTTTAACGCAAAAAACATCCGTGCCACACTGGTGTCAATGCCGGAAGGCGAACGGTATCTGTATGTGGATTATCAGAAGGAAGACTGGAAGCACGCCGTGCGGGTGTATGCCCTCGGCAACGAGCCGGTCTTTGTGGGCGAGTATGCCATGACACGTTTTGTTTCGGATATGGTAGGGAAAAATGGCTCTGACTGGTACGTGATGACGAATCCCCAGGAGTTTTACATGACGGCCATGCCGGGCAGCGGCTACGCTCCCTGGACAAAGCTGACCTGTCGGGTAGGTGCAAACGGTGCGCCGGAAGTGTATGAGGTGAAAGGCGGAAAAGGGTAAGAGGATAACATGAAAAAGCTACTAATACTATTGCTTTGTATAGCGGCATTGGTCGTATCTGGGTGCGGAGACAAGTTCGCAAAGGAAAAAGAAGCCGTCAGTAAAGCAGAAAAAGCCGCTATGTCTATGCAACTGCCGGTTGTGATCAAGCCGGACAACTGGAAGCAGCCACGCCCCACAAAGCAGGAGGGGGAGAGGTATCAGGCAGGTCTGAATAAACTGATAACAGCGGAAAAGAAGATCCTGGCTGAGATGCAAAAGTCGGATGCACAGATTTCGCAAATGCTCCGCAAGGCTTCTGATGAATCGGAAAAGAAAGACGTGCTTGCGTTTCGGGATAAAGTGCGTCAGGACCGTATCAATTTTGTAAAGAAAATCTCCCAGGGACGCCTGAGCGGCGACACATTCATAGTGGGTGTCGGCAGCACATGGGAGGAAGTGGAAATGGTGTATGGCAAGCCTGTAAGCACAGGGAAGCAGAGTATTGGTTCAAAAGAATATGATTATAAAGGAATCAAGTTTGAAGACTGGATCGGAGGCGGTGTTCCACCTCTGGAAGTGAGAAAAAAATGGGTATCCAGGACGGTTGGCTGTGTTACGGTGACAGCGCAGGACATTATCTCTGACGCCGGGATACAGCTTGGCATGACGTACGATGAGGCGTATAAGACTTTGAAATCCAAATATGTCAATAAGACATATACTGCAAAGAGAGATACAATGCGGTTTGACAGATACGGGAAAGATGACAATACAGATGTGACTGTCCAGTTCGCAATGAAAGAGACAGGACCGTATCTTATGTTTTTAAGTTTTAAAAAGGACAAGCTGATACGGTACGCGGTAGCGCCGAACTGAGTATGTTTTAAAGGAGGATCGGCATGAAAAGGTTAGTTTTTCTTGTAATGATGGTTGCAGCCGTGATGTTTTCCCTGTCAATTGCCCACTGTGAAGCGAAGGACGTTTGGGTGGACCGGTGGCAGAACAGTAACGCGGACATCTATATGATGGACGAAACACTTGCCTGGGAAGAGAACCTGAACGGCAAATTCTTCAGGGTTACCACAAAAGAGGTGCAGAACGGAAAAGTGAAACGCTTCATCAAATGGAAATATATAAAACACGGTCAGGAAATGTGGCGCTATGAAACCAATCAGATGGGCGGTACCCACATGACGACGGTTTCACCTGGAGACAAGTTGTTTGCTTTCTGTATGAAGCGCATCGGCTGGCAGTATCGCACGGAAGAGCTCTGGTGCTATTAAAACCTCTATTTCTAAGATTATGAAATTCAAGTATGTGGATATTATGAAAGAGATGATCAACTGCCTTCATAGACTGATTGTTCTGACTGCCCTGTTTTGCTTCTTTGCGCCTGCGGCTTTTGCCACACCGGCGATACCGGTGGACCGGGATACGTTTTCCATAGGGAATACATGACGGAGGTTGTTTAAAATGAATGACCATATTTACGGAAGTAAAAACATTACGATGTGTCCGGACGGCAAATACCGCTGGGTGTATGAGCTGGACATGTACAAATCCTCGGTCATCATTAAAGAAGTGTGGCGGGCGATGCTGATCGCCGGGGTGATTGTGCTGGCATTTCTGTTTGTTATCAATATTATGGACAACGATTTGATGGAAGCACTGGAGTTCGTTGCGCAGGCGGCAGCCGTTTTGTTTGGTATTTTTCTGGTTCTCAGCATTATCGGCTATTTGGTTTTCGCGTTTATCATTGGCGGAAAGTATTGCGTGGTTTTCGAGATGGATGAAGCCGGAGTGAATCACAAGCAACACGAGAAGCATGTGAAGAAGTCGCAGCTGATAGGCGCGATTACAACGCTGGCAGGCGCTGCAAGGGGTAGTTTAAACATGGTGGGCACAGGTGTATTGGCGGCGGCGCGAACATCTATGTACACTGACTTTGATGCTGTTAAAGAGCTGGAAATTTTGCCGAAGCAGCATCTGATCCGGTTGAACGAAACCCTGAGCCGCAACCAGGTCTATGCGGCGGATGAAGATTTTGCCTTTGTGGCGGATTATATCATCGCACGCTGCCGGAATGCGAAGGTGAAAGGGTAAGCTCATTCAGGATTTGTTTTAAAATGTAGTCGCTATAATTATGAAAAGAGGTGTAATCATGAAAAAAATCAGCCTTATTACATTGTGTTTCGTTTTGTTATTTGGGTTTGCGAGCCTTGCCTATGCAGAACTGCCTGCCAACCGCATCGCGTTAGGGGTGCAGTTGGGTGCGACGGTTTCACAGGTTAGAAATGTTTTCGGTGTTCCGGACCGGACTACAAAAGAACAGATGAAGTCAGAGGCATACGGGGATTTTGTCGAAACAACCATGATTTATGGAAACAATTCAATTGTGGTAAAATTTTATGATGAGAATGTATGGCGGATTGAATCTAACAGCAATAATGGCTGGGCGACTCCAGACGGGGTAACTGTGGGCATGCCGTTGCAGGGTATGTACGACCGGTTGGGGAAGGAAGACATCAAAAGCCCGGCGGAAAACGGAGAAATGCTGTACTGGTATAATCATGATACCAAGAGCCAGGAAAACCGCGGCAACCTGTACGTGTTTGTAAAAGGCGGGCGCGTTTCCCGAATCGTGATTGCGTATCAGTAAGAAAAGGATAGCTCTTTTGTTGTCCTTGCATCGTGAAAATTCTAAATGTAAACGCAAAAGCAATATTATAAATAGACAGGAGGGCAGGAGAAAATGAAAATTCCGATGGTTTTTAAAAAGTTCACAGCACTCTTCACCATTTGCTTTGCTTTTCTGTTAATGCTTCCCTGTGCCGGCTTCGCAGAGGACAATCATGTTGAAGCGAAAAAGAATCCGAATGCTACGCATTTCCCCGTAACCGGTTCCGGCAAAACGTCCCGGGAATTGTTCAAGGAGGGCGTGTACCGGCGCTTTGCAGATGACAGTATGGTCACTTATCTGGTTGTGATGCACAAGAAGGGTGATTTGGCGGGTGATCCCTTTGAACGTACTTACATCGGTATCGAGTCTGTGCAGCGGAATCACCCTGGCGGAAAACCGGATGGCAGCGTGTTTATGGCGGCCCGGTTGCGGAGCCCGAGAGAGGTAAAACGCTATCTGGGCATGAAGGATAATCCGCCGGTACTAAACGACAATGAGCTTCCTTTCCTGCTGGATTATGCGGATACGATCCGCAACGGACAAAAGGGGATGCTTAAGAACCAGCCGAAGATGTATATCATGCTTCCCGCCGGTGAAGGACGCATTAATATCATCGGTGGTCCGGATAATCTGCCGGCGCCTGTTATGGGGCACTACATCCCGGTAACGGACAGGCCGGCTCCGCTGGTGCTGCAGCAGGCCATGATCAAATGTATGCTGGAAGATTTCATTCCCGCCGCAACCAATATGCTGAGTACCTCCCAGTTCTATGATTACAAAATGGAGTTTAAGACCGGGGATAACCCGCCGGTGGATTGCTGGGCAGGCTGGTATCAGGTTACCGTACGGGAAGACAGGCACATGAATGAATATGATTCCCGTTACCAGATGAATTTCATCGTAGGCGATACGGGGAATGATATTAAACTGCTGACGTTGTATGATGGACAGATGTGTCCGATATTTGAAGATCAACGACTGAAAGGAAAGACAAACCGCGGCCCGGTCGTGGTGCCAAAGGGATAATAAAACAGAATTGAGGAGGGGAATCATCATGGCAGATCCAAGGACAGAACGCAATGCAGTATTAGGCGCGACACTGGTGAAAAAATTGCAGGCACGGGCTTTTGACGCATATTACTGCGCTACGAAAGAGGAAGCGTTGCAGCAGGCGCTGGCGTTAATTCCGAAGGGAGATGTAATCAGTTGGGGCGGATCGGTTTCCATAGCGGAAATCGGCCTGCTGGATTATGTACGGAAAAACTTCAAATGCATCGACCGGGATACGGCGAAGACCCCGGAAGAGCGGATGGAGATTATGCGGAAAGGCCTGCTGTGCGACACCTTCCTGATGAGTACCAACGCCATGACAACGGACGGAGAACTGGTAAACATCGACGGGAACGGCAACCGCTGCGCCGCCATGATCTACGGCCCGAAGCAGGTCATCGTCATCGCCGGGCTGAATAAAGTAACAGGGAATCTGCACAGCGCCATTGACCGGGCCCATACCACGGCAGCGGCTATCAACATCCAGCGTTTCGGCGCCAAAACGCCCTGCGCATCGACCGGCGTATGTGCTAATTGTAACGTAGCGGATACGATTTGTAACTATATTGTTGTTACCCGCCGCAGCAAACCGGCGAAAAAAATCAAAGTCATCCTGGTGGGTGAGGATATCGGCTTTTAATGAGATAAAACAGGTTGGTTTTTTCAAAGCAGTACCCTTGCATTTCAAACGCTGACGGGCATTTTTGCCTGTCGGCGTTTTCTTTTGCTGTATTCATTGACGTTACAATATTGTAATGATAAAATATAACAAAAGACATTTAACCGGTGATATTTTTTACACTTCTGATAAAGCCGACGGTATTTCAAACAAGGTTTGCCCTTTGAAAGGGCGATACCTGTTGCGGTTTTTGTCTGAAACATGGAGGAGGGCATTATGCAATTTTCATCCCGTTTTACCATTGCCGTGCATATCCTGCTGGCGGTCAACGAATTTGACGGACAGTGCAAGACGACTTCTTTCTTTTTAGGCAACAGCGTCAATGTGAACCCGGTCATTATCCGTAAAACGCTGGGGCAGCTGAAGGACGCCGGCCTGGTTACGGTGGAAGCTGGCGTAGGTGGTGCGTCGCTGGCAAAAGATCCGAAAAAGATTACACTGTGGGATATTTTCTGCGCAGTGGAGGACAAGAAGGAAGATTTGTTTCACTTTCATGAAAATCCCAACCCCGATTGTCCGGTGGGAGCGAATATCCATGCGGTCATGGACGGCCGGCTGCGGAAGTTCAAGCGGAACCTGCAGAAGGATCTGGATGACGTGACGCTGCAGGATCTGGTAAAGGATTTGCGCAAAGAACTGAAAAAAGGCCGGAAGCTTTGGTTTACTTCCATGCCTGCGGCAACAGGGGAGATAAATAAACCGAAAAAAACCAATACAGCAGAATAGGGGGCGTTTTGCATTGAAAGAAGAAGATATTAAGAAGCTGATCGATAAATTACAGTATTTTGATTATGATAAACTGCTGAACAAGATCCGTAAAAATGTGAAGAAGCCCAGCGTCCTGGTGACAGGCGGAACCGGTGTGGGGAAGAGCAGCCTGATCAATCACCTCTTCGGTATGGATGTGGCGAAGACAGGAAACGGAAAGCCTATGACAGACCGTATCACCCGCTACGAGCCGGAAAACTATGACGTGGTGCTGTACGATACCCTTGGCTACGAAGTAGGGGAAGACAAGCAGCAGCAGTTTTATAAAGATGTAATCGGTTTTGTGAAGAAAGCCAACGGGCAGAGTGATATAAAGAAGCATGTGCATCTTGCCTGGTACTGCATCTCTGCTGCCAACAAGCGGGTGACCCCTACGGACCTGGACGCCATTGCGGCGCTGGACGGTTTAACAGAAGTCTGCGTGGTGCTGACCCAGATTGATGCGGCCACCATGGTGGAACTGGACGAGATGAAACAGGTACTGCAGAAGAAACTGCCGAAGACTTCGGTGTTCCTGGTGAGCATCGATCCCCGGGTGCCGGAAGAAAAGATGCAGTGGAACGGACTGCTGGGGTGGTCGGTGGATCATTTGGATGCAGGGCTGCAGCTGGCATTTGCCCAGGCTCTGGGGCAGGAACTGCATGTGAAACATGTCCAGGCGGATAAACTGATCCATCGTTACGTGGCGGCAGCTGCCGGTGCGGTGGTGTGTCCGCTGCCCATGACGGATTCCGCAGCGCTGATCGCCATTCAGACTACGATGGCTACCCATCTTTTTAACTTCTGGGGTATTGACCGGGGGACGGATAAGATTAAGGAAGTGTTTGTCAACGTGGTGGTCGCCAATACGGGGCGCATCTTCTCCCGTTCGCTGCTGAAGCTGATTCCGGGGGCCGGCTCCATTGCGGCAACTGTGGTGAACAGCGGCGTGGCTACTTCCTTCACTTACGCGTTCGGCAGAGCGGTGAACGAGGTCTGCTATAAAACCGCATCCCGTATGGCCAACGGGGAAAAAGTGGACATTACGTCCGCCTTTGCCATGGACGTGATTATGAAGTTAATACAGAAGTATTATAATAAAAAGTAGAAACCGTTTAAGCATGTTCAGTGCAATGCAGCACGCAAACCGATAATACAGCGTGATGCGTAAGTTCAAGACCATTCTGTGAAAATGCAGGTGACATAGTTTATGCCAATCAGAATCTGGAACCGGACGGGAGGCAAAGGGCCGGTGAAACGGGAAAATGCTTCTTCCCAGACGGAAAAGGCCGGACAGGATAACCATGACCGGCAGAAAACGGAAAACAAACCCAAACCACATAAACCTACAGTGCGGAACATTCTGGTGCTGGGCAAAACCGGTGTGGGCAAAACTTCCTTGTTAAATTATCTGTACGGCTTTGATTTGCCCACGGGGGCAGGTCTGCCCAAAACAGGGAAAGGCTTGCATGAAAATGTGATCACCCGCAACGGAACGGCGTATCATATTTTCGATACCTGGGGCATCGAGGCGGATTCCATGCCGGAGTGGCGGAAAGAAGTGCTGGCCCTGGTCCGGAAGCGTAACACTTCGCCCCGTATCAGCGACTGGTTCCACGCAGTGTATTACTGTTTTTCCGCTAACACGGCCCGGATTGAGGAAGCGGAGATCGAAGAGATCCTTGTACCGCTGCTGCAGTCCGGATGCAAAGTAATCATAGCGCTGACCAATGCGGAGGATGGGTTCCGGAAGCAGGAAAAGCTGGAAGGCATGAAAGAGTATTTGCAGGAAGAACTGACGAAACGCCTGCATCGGGACCCGCAGTTGGTAATAATTCCGGTTGTCAGTATTGCCGGCGAAACCCTGGCGGGAGATTCCATTTCCCGTTTCGGCCGTACCGAATCGCTGGAAGCGGCGCAGTATAATCTGGCGGACGATATTGAAAAACGACTGCCCGCCATTTACAAAATGAATGTGATGAACAAGCTGGGCGCCTGGAAAGAGCGCAGCCTGCTTCTGCTTGCAAACGGCAAAATCAGTTTTGTATTGAACAACAATTCCGCCAAGCAGCTGATCGATCTGATCAATTACGATCTGCTGAATACCTTCGGCGCAATCGATGCGGACGGGGATAAGATGGAAGCGGAAGCCAACGAATACCTGCTGACGGCGGGCAACAAAAAGCCCCTGGACCGGCGCTGGCGTCCGGAGTTCGGCCGTATCACCTATGTAAAGGGTTACGAGTACAGCAAAGGCCTGTCCGTGGGTTTGGCGTTAGATGTGGCATCCAGCCTGCTGCGCTCCGCCAAAAGTATCCGGGAAAATTTAAGCCGCCGGGTCATAAAGACCCACGCGGCCATTATAGATAGTATGCAGAAAAAGTAAGTTGTGTGTAAAAAAGTGCGGCATGGACAAGGCTTACGAAAGCCATCGGAAACGATTGCGTCATTCCGTGAGATGAAATGAGCCGTCGTGGCGAGGCTGTTTGAGGGACGGAGTCCCGAGTTCCGAAGCCACAGGCGAATAAATCCACGGAATAGCAATTGTTTCCGGGCTTTCGATGCCTTGCCCTGCCACCGTTTTTCAGAAATAGTAAATGCCAGTTTTCAGGAGGCTCGATTCGAGTGCTGAAAGAAATAGCGAAAGAAAAACTCAGTGAAGTCGTCAAGGCGATTGTGCCAATCGTTGCCATCGTCCTGATTTTGTCCGTGACCATTGTGCCTATGCCTACCCATGTGGTCATGGTCTTCTTTTACGGCTGTATCCTGCTGATGATCGGCATGGTATTTTTTACCATCGGGTCTGAACAGGCTATGGAGCCCATGGGGAAACAGGTAGGCGCCCGCATCACAAAAACGAGGAAACTTTATCTGATATTGCCGTTAGGGCTTTTATTAGGATTTATGATTACCATCTCTGAACCTGACCTGCAGGTACTGGCGAACCAGGTCCAGTCCATTCCCAACAGTGTTCTGATTATGTCGGTGTCGGGAGGCGTGGCGTTTTTTCTGGTCATGGCTCTGGTCCGCATGGTAGTGGGAATCCCACTGCAGCGAATGCTGCTGTTCTTTTATGTGATTGCGTTCGTGCTGGCATACTATACTCCTCGCGATTTTCTGGCCGTGGCATTTGATTCCGGCGGTGTGACCACCGGACCGATGACGGTGCCTTTTATCATGGCTTTTGGTGTGGGCGTTTCTGCGTTGCGCGGTACCAAACACTCCTCTCAGGACAGCTTCGGGCTGATTGCGCTTTGTTCAATCGGACCTATTATTTCTGTCTTGCTGTTGGGTCTTATTTTCCGTCCGGAAAATGCGACATATGAAGCGATTACCGTACCGAAGGTTTTACATTCCATGCAGCTGGGCGGTATGTTTATGGATGAAATTCCGAATCAGGTTCGCGAAATCGCGCAGGCGGTGGTGCCGATTGCTATTTTCTTTGCCATCTTCCAGACGATTTTACTGCATCTGGAAAAGAAAGCGCTGGTTCGTATCACGAATGGTATCTTTTTTACGTTTATCGGCCTGGTTCTGTTTCTGACCGGCGCCAACGTGGGATTCATTCCCGCAGGTTTTGATTTAGGTAGTATTCTGGCGGCCATGTCGTATAACTGGATTATCGTTCCTATCGGTATGTTGATTGGATATTTTATTATTAAAGCAGAACCGGCGGTTTATGTGCTGATGAAGCAGGTGGAAGATATTACTGACGGCGCCATCAGCGGACAGGCATTACAACGCAGCTTGTCTATCGGTGTGGCGATTTCGGTAGGACTGGCTATGGTGCGGGTATTGACCGGGATTCATCTGTTCTATATGCTGATTCCGGGGTATGCGATTGCGCTGCTGCTGACATTTGTTGTGCCTCCGATTTTTACGGCCATTGCTTTCGATTCAGGCGGCGTGGCGTCCGGTCCCATGACAGCGACCTTTTTACTTCCTTTTGCCATGGGCGCCTGCATGACGGTGGGCGGCAATGTGGTTACAGATGCCTTTGGGGTGGTGACGATGGTTGCGATGACGCCGTTGGTTGCAATCCAGTGTCTGGGACTTGCCTACAAGCTGAAATCCAGGAAAGTGCAGAAACCGCAGGTTCAGGAAGATACGCTGGAAGGTTTCGGCGATTATGACATTATCGATCTGTAGGAGGTAGCGGACCGTGAGCGAATTATATTTTATGATGACCATCACGAGTAGGGATATGCTTCCGAAATTTTTAGAAGCATTTGACAAAAATAACCTGCCGATCGGTTTTGTTTCATTGGGATACGGTACTGCAAAAGACGATATTCTGGATATGCTGGGACTGGTCCGGTCGGAGAAAGCAGTTGGGATGACAGTGGTTACCGGCGCAGGATGGGAAGAAGCAAAATGGTATTTGCGAAAAAGGATGTACATTGACGTGCCGGATACAGGCATCTCATTCATTATTCCCATGAGCAGCATCGGCGGTAAGCGGGAACTGGCGTTTCTGACAGCGGGGCAGAATTACCGGAAAGGAGAAGAATCGGTAATGAAAGATACAACGATGGAATTATTGGTGGTAGTCAGTAACCAGGGACATAACGATCTTGTCATGGATGCGGCCAGGGGCGCCGGCGCTTACGGCGGCACGGTAATACATGCCCGGGGTACCGGCATGAACCAGGCGGAACTTTTCTTCGGGGTGTCGCTTGCTTCTGAAAAAGACCTGACCTTCATCGTAACGAAAAAAAACCAACGCAATGCCATCATGTCGGCCATTATGAAAGAAGCCGGCATGGATACGCCGGCCCAGTCCATTGTTTTTTCCCTGCCGGTTACGGATGCAGTGGGACTGAATACGGGGGGCGAAGATACCAAATAGATTGCGCTTGGGAGCAGGAGATCGCAGCTTTTCATGAATTGAAATGATAACATTAAGAAGACAACAAGTCCCGTTATGCCGGTTTTGTTCAGCATAACGGGACTTGTTTTTATTAATGTTGAATTTTTAATTTGCTGCTGCAAAAGACCGGTGAGGTTTTTGCAACTCTACGGAGTACTATACCCGTTGGAGGGCGTGTCTTTGTTTCAACCTAAATCTGGCATGTTGGCCGTTCTTACTTTACTTCCGCAATCATACTCTTGATGTCGATCTTCTTCTTCTGCATATCGTTGGCCAGCAAAAATTCCTGGGTTTCTTCCAGATCTTTCAGGTCTTTAGCGGTGATGGCGGTAGAGAAATCATACCAGGGCGCCATCAGCTTTACGTCCTCGGGGGAGAGACCGGTTTCTTTGGCGGTGAACTCGAAGGCTTTGTCCTGATTCTTTTTCATGAAGTCGATGCTTTCCTGATGCAGGGCCATGTATTTTTTCACGGTTTCCGGATGTTCTTTCAGGAATTTTCCGCTGACGCCGATGACGATGGTAGCGTTGACCAGGCCTTCTCCGTTTGCCAGAATGCGTGCGCCGGCCCGTTGGGCGCGCAGGACATCCGCGCCGGCAACCAACGCGGCGTCAGCTTCCCCGGCAAGTAATGCGTTGACGGCAGCAGGGATACCGATGGAACGAAATTCCACATCTTTTAAGGACAGTTTTTCTTTCACCAGCGCAGCGGCTAAAATCTGATGAAGGATTGTGCCCTTGGGCCCTACCACCCGTTTTCCTTTCAAATCGGCTGCGGTTTTGATGGCCGGATCCTTTACCATGATGTTAAAAGCTTTCGGCGCACGGCTGTAGATGCCTACAACTTTTACGTCCGCACCGTTGGAAGCAGCCAATATGGCGCTGGTGCCGCCAAGGCAGCTGGCGATGTCCAAAGAACCCGCCGCCAGGGCTTCGGTCTGCTTGGCGCCGGAACTGATTTCCGGAAATGTGACCTTGGTTCCGTCTTTCTCAAACCCCTTTACGATGGTCTGGTTCGCTTTATCTACAATGCTGGGAATGTTCAGGGGCTGCTTCACGTACGTGACTTTCAGTTCCTTCAGCAGAGCGGCCGCTTTCTTTTCCGGCGCTTTGGGCGCGCTGCCGCCGCAGCCTGCAAGGATGGCGGTCAGGGTGAACAGTGTGAATAATACCAGTACAATTCCTTTTTTCATGATTTTCCCTCATTTCCTAATCAATGTGTGATAAATCAAACGCAATACCTGCTTGGGTTTAGCTTGAGTTACCTATTGCTAATTATAGCATGTTTTCCGAAAAAAGGAAGATACTATTGTAGGAAAATATCCCGTCGAAGCTGAGAGGATTTGCTGATTTTTTCATCTTGTTGTGATAATCTGTTTGCAAAATCGAGTAAATTGTTGTAAGATGAGTACAGTAATTATATATAGGTTGGCTGGGTAGGATTGCCCGGTCGGTGAAATCTGGAAATTATATTGTTCTAAGGTTTTAGAGAGGACACCATGGACTTGACGAAGACGGCTGAGGCATTGAAAAAGCGCGGATACGAAGTGAGCTGCTTTAGCACGGGAGCGGAAGCGGCGGCGTATCTAAACGGCAAAATTGACGGTATGACTGTAGGTTTCGGTGATTCGGAAACGTTGTTGCAGATGCATCTGTTTGAAATGCTGCAAACGCATAACGACGTGTATCACCCTAAATATCCAAGGGAAGGGAAAAATTTCTATTCCACTGCGAAGGACTGCCTCACTACGGATATCTTCCTGCTGTCTGCCAACGGACTGGCGGAGACCGGGGAAATTGTGAATATTGACGGGACAGGCAATCGGATTGCCGGTTCCCTGTATGGACATAAGAAAGTGTATTTTGTTATCAGCCGGAATAAAATCTGTCCCACGCTGGAGGAGGCAGCGTTCCGCGCCCGGAATGTGGCGGCGCCTTTGAACGCAGAACGGCACGGATACAAAACACCCTGTGCAATTAAAAAGGACCGCTGCTATGACTGCCGGAGTCCCCAGCGAATCTGCAGCGCCCAGACCATATACTGGCGTAAGATGAACCATACTGAGATGGAAGTAGTACTGATTGACGAGGACATGGGATATTAATATTACGAGGAGGAAATAATTATGATGAAGAAAATGTTGTTATCTGTTATTACCGGAAGTATGATTTTAGTCGGCTCTACCTGCTCTGCAACCGTACCCGCTGACCAGCTGGTACTTGGCGGGATACAGTATGGCGCCTCCATCAGCGCAGTGGAAAGCGCCTATGGAGCCCCTCGCAAGTCGGAACGGGAAATGGAATCCTACGGGGAAAAAGTGGAGTATAAGTATGGAAATACGTTGGAATTTGAATTTCTCAACGGCAAGGTGGTTAGAATTAAGGCAGACGATTTCAGCGATGCCAAAACAAAGGCGGGCATCGGTTTGGGAATGGATGCCGCTGCTTTGAAAAAAGCCTATGGCGCTCCGGACGCTATCCATGAAGAAGACCATATTTATTACGTTGCCGGGCAGCAGGGGATTGGGTTGAAATTTGAAGTAAAATACGGGAAAATAACCGACATTAAATGCGGTTCCTTGTTTTAAATTGTGATATGACGGCTGTGCTTACAAATGTAGTACGCTGTAATACTGCTAAAAAGCTTAGGGGGTAGTAGTGTGAAACTCACAGCAAAACAAAGAAAATACTATAGCGAGTTGTCCCGCAAAATCGCGGTGGGGCTGGCCTCCGGACTGCTCTTTGTGGGAATTGGGCAGTACCCGTCCATCGCGTTTGCGCATCCGGCTCCATCCACAACAGGCAGCTACAGCACTACTGGCGATGTGTCCGGAGGGAGTTATACCGTGGGGTCTGGTCTGGCTGTTACCACCGAGGCCGCCGGCGGCGCTTCTGTCAATCCGAACAAACGGGCGGTTTCGGTTACCAACAGCACCCTGACGGTGAATGGTATGCTGAGTAACAGCGGCTACGGCGGTTATGCTTACCGCGACGCTCTCGCTGCTGCGACGGCTGCGAAAAACAGCCTCGTGCTTCCCGGCACCATTAAGGTCACTGCCGACGACGACAGGCTGTACGGAGCCTTCGGCGGCTTTGCCTATGCCGGACTGACGAACGCTCCTGTCGGCAGCAATGGTTCGCTGACTGCCGACGCCTCAGGCAATACGGCTACAGGTACGGGCGCAGACTCCACATTCCATTTCGTTACAGATTTCAGCAAGGTAACCATTCCGGAAGTTACGGATTACAGCCCGGGAACCATTTCCCCGGAAGCCGGCCTGGAACTGAAGTCGGCCCTTATGGGCGGCTACGCTGTGACTTCGGCAACAAGCACGGCAGGCGCTGCCGGGAATCGGAACGCGCAGTCCATCCGTGCGTCGGCCGTAGCCGATAACAATACGGTAACGTTTTCCACACTGAATCTGCAGCCGGAAGTCGCTGTTACGGGGCAGGATGGCTCCCAGGGGCAGGCCATTGAGTACCGCAGCATGGTGACGGCGGGCGGCGGCCAGGCCATGGCCCTGAACAATGCCAAGGGAAGTTATGTGGACCACCGCGATACAAACATCGCTTCTGCCGACGGAAATACATTCACCGTCGGCACGCTGAATTTGGAAGAAAAAGTCAACTCTGTTAAAGCCGAGCTGGAACAGACCACCACGCTCAGCGGCGGTGACGCGCTGGCCCGGTATCAGTCCCCCTCCTCTATGCAGAAGCGGAAAAGCGACGGCAAGGTTAGCATAATCACCGAGAGTTACCAGAATACTACATATACCAATATCATCAATATGGCAACCGCAGACAACAATACGGAAACGCTGAACGCCATTATCCTTGGCGGCAAGCTCGATACCAAAAGCGGAACCACGCCTACCGACGTGGAGGCCGAGGGAGAGCTGGAAGTACGGGCCGGCCATGCCGAAGCTATCGTATTCCTGAACGATACGAACTCGAAGCTGAACGGTCTTGAGAATAGCGCCCAGGCCAATGGAAACACCCTGACCGTCAGGAAGGTGGTACAGAATATCGAGCAGAGTACCACCCAGGATGATAAAGGAGCTGTCGTCCAGGCCTCCACTGTGACCATGATGCTGCACGGCGGCAATGCCAGGACCGAGGTCACGCAAAACGGTACGAACAACGTAAATTGGAAAAATGTCAGGAGTTCCGCTGCGGCGAACAGCAACACGATTACGCTGGAAGACATCAGTTCAAACGTGACGGAAAGCTCCCTGACCAGCGGCGCGGCTACTTCGGATATCTTGCTCATGGAGGGCACGGGCGCCATGGAGGCGACTGTCGCTTCCAACACGGCCTCGGCTTCCGGCAACACGGCACAGATGGGTCTCAACGCGCCGGTGAATATGGGCTTGGGCTGCGTCGTCAGCGGCGGCGTGGCCGATGTCTCCGTGGCCGCCCAAAATAATTTCAACAATAACGCCGGTACGAACAACGGACTGACGATGACCATAGAAACCATGGATGCTGATGCCAGCAGCAATACCATCAAAGTGGTGGGCAAGGTCGATAGCAGCGGCAACAACCAGTCCGCCGCCACGACTATCACCGCCAACGGCGGCTCGGCCACGGCAGGCCTGAGCTTCGTCGGCGCCACGACGAATAAATACATAAGCCGGGACACAGCTTCCTGGCAAAACGGCTCGATTACAGCCAATAACAACACTGTGGATCTGACCACATCGTATACCTATACAGCAGCGGGAAAAGGCGCCCTGAAAAAGGCTGCCCTTCCCACCTTTACAGCGATGGGCGGCAATGCCAGCGGCAGTCTGGGTAATATGAACACTAACGTTAATGTGACGTTGGGAAATCTGAGACTGGAGAGCACTGGCAATGCAATCACCATCAATAACAGTATAGACATTACCGGTGCGCCGAAGGGCCAGCTGGACACGAGCTATACGCTGACCGGCGGTGCTTCTTCTTTCGGGATTAACAACACGGCACCGGCCCTGACGGACGCGCAGGGGAAAGCGCTGGCAATCACTCCCCAGCCTTTCAACATTGCCAAGGCGTCACCCGTCCTCATTGCCAGCAGCAATACCATCAACGTAACGGAGACCATTAAAGGAACAGCGGGTTCGGGCAGCGCTTCTTCCAGTTCTGCAACTGTAGATACCATTGAGGGCGGCAATGCGTCTTTCACCTACCTGGACGATGTAAGCGCCAAATCTGCGGTCAGCCTTTCTCCTACGATTAAAGTTACCGGTAATACGGCTACAATCACCAGCACGGATACCAGCAATGGCGACGTCGCATCCATCGAAGGCAGTACCTATTCCGGCGGCACGGCGGCTTCCACTGTCACCAGCGGCAAGGCTCCGGTAGCAGGCGAAACTGCAGTCACCTATACGGAAGGGAACAAAATATCGCATGCCCCAACGATGACTGTCAGCGGCAACACGCTGACCCTTACCAGCACCTTTGACGCCTCCGCCAGTACGGCCGGAGACGGGACTACGGTCGGCGTCATCAGCGGCGGCAAGGCGAACATCGATATTGTCAATTACGGTAATAACACTACGTTTGATGTCAGTCCCAGGGCGGACGTGACGGGCAACACGGCCCGGGTCACTCTGAGCAATGCGGCTGCGAACGGCTCTTTTACAGGTCTTGCCCGGGCTTATGGCGGCGCGGCGGAGATGAACGTCTCCAACGGTTCCGCTGCGTCAAGCTCCAAGGACAGCTCGGGAACCGAGACGAAAACACCGGCCTCCAAGCCTCAGGGCCTCTCCTTTACTGCTTCGCCGGTACTGAATGCCAGCGGCAACACGCTGACAGTTCTTGACACGGCCAGCGATGGAGCCAGTGCGTCAAAAGCTACAGGCGTCACGGGCCTTTACGGTGGCCGCTCTGCACTTAAGGTTTCAGATCTTGGCACCGGCACCAGGGCGCTTGCACTTTCTTCTGCCAAATTGACTGCGGATAATAACACCGTCACCACAAACCGATCCGCGGTGGATGTCTACGGCGGTCAGGCAGCTCTCGAAACGGATGCCCCTCTCACCGCCTCAAAGCTCACGATGAGCGCAAGCGGAAACACGGTGAACATCGACGGCAACATTGCCAAAGATGTTTACGGCGGCAACGTTCTGCTTTCATCCAATATAGCGGCAGATACGCCGACCCTCAAAGCCGACAACAACACCGTGAACTTCAACGCCGGCAACGTGCTTGGCGTGCTCTACGGCGGCCTGATCAATAACGCCGGGGCGCTAAGTGTCGGCAGAGGCAACTCGCTGAACGTGAGAGGTATCGGTCTTACAGCAAAAAATATCGCGGCTTTCAACACAGTGACCTTCTTCACTTCGCCCGGGAAGATAAAGGATACGACTCTTCTGACATTAAACGGAGGTCAGCAGACGGATCTTTCCGGGGTCCAAATCAACACTACGATCCATAAAGATTCTGAATTCGCCATCGGGGATGTGGTACATCTTCTCGTCAACGATGCGACCATCAAGACTAATGCGGATACAGTTATTACAAACCCGGTGCAGGGCGCGGTAATAGAATACAAGGGCGCTGCAAGGTTGAGCGCTGACGGGAAGAGCATCGATTTTATTGGTACAGTCCGTTCCATCACTGAGCAGTCCAAGTCGCTGGCGGAGACCCGGGCCGCCGCCGCAACCATGTTGAACTCCGGTGCGGACTTCTTCACCTCTGCCGGCATCGCCAATGCGGTCGATGCGGCAGCAGCCGAGGTTAGCGGCACCGCGGACGCATCGGCAGGCACACAGTCAGGCGGCGCCTCATCTGATGGCAGCAACGCGCAAAGCGGAAACGGCGCTGCAGGCGAGGCGAAAGCGGTACGGAACGGCAGCTTTGCTCCTTTCGCAGCCCTTGGCGGATCCGGCATGAGGGCGGAATCCGGTTCCTACGTTGATACGCGAGGCTGGAACATCAACGCGGGCTTCGCCCGTGCCCTGAAGAACAAGAACGGCACTATGACCTTCGGCCCCATCGTGGAATATGGGTGGGGTAACTACACTTCCCATCTGGACGACGGCACCAGGGGGTCCGGCGATACAAAGTTCTTCGGCGCCGGCGTGTTCCTGCGGCAGGACAATACGAACGGTCTCTGGTACGAAGGGAGCCTCCGGGGGGGTCACATGAAGAGTGACTACCGGGGCAACCTGAACCGTTTAGATGTGACTTACGATACCAGCAACAACTATTTCGCCGCCCATTTGGGCATCGGTAAAGTGAACAAGGTCAGCGAAAAAGGAAGCTTAGACATCTACACGAAACTTTTCTACGCCTATCAGGGAAGCGCCGAAGCGGATCTGTCCACCGGAGAGCATTTCGACTTTGGCTCTGTGAACTCAGTTCGTTGGCGCATTGGAGGCAAATACACGCATCAGGTCAACAAGACGGGGAGCATGTACGCAGGCCTCGCTTACGAATACGAGTTTAAGGGTAGCGCCACGGCCACCTATCAGGATTTGAGCACGCCCAGCCCGAGTATCAAAGGCGGCAGCGGTCTTTTGGAACTGGGCTATAGGATGAAGCCGGGAGCCAAGGGCCCGATGACCCTGGATTTCGGTCTGAATCTCTGGACGGGGAAGAGAAGGGGTATTGGCGGCTTCCTTAGCGCAAACTGGAAGCTGTAGGGAAAAAACTGTGCAACCAGGTTGGCGGAAAACCAATAAACCGTTCCCTATTAAGAAGACAATAAAATACTATTTTGAGACGCTGGCAGCTTCATGTTGCCGGCGTCTTTTGTCTTTATAAAAACCTCGCCATATCGGCGAAGTATGCATGCATACAAAAAGAAAACTCCGGAGCTTTGTGACTCCGGATTTATTATTCTGCCAGCAAATCCAGAATTTGCTGGCGCATTTCCTGCAGCGAAGAGTCGGCTGCTTTGCGTGTGAAGGGCAGTGCTACGGGTATATCAGCTTTGATATTGCCGTTTTCCATGACCAGGATGCGGTCGCCCAGCAGAAGGGCTTCTTCCACGTCGTGGGTGACGAACAGGATCGTTTTTTTCTGATGCTGAAAGAGTCGCAGCACCATGTCCTGCAGGTTTCGGCGGGTGAAGTAATCCAGCGCGCTGAAAGGCTCGTCCATGAGAATCAGTTCCGGATCGTAAAACAGCGTGCGCCCCAGGGAAACCCGTTGGGCCATACCGCCGGAAAGCTGCGAAGGATAAAGCGCAGAAGCTTCCGTCAGTTCCAGTTCTTGCAGCAGTTGCTGGCAACGGCCTTCCAGCGAGGGCAACGAAACATCTGAATTCGTTGAGTTTCCGTCCTGTCCTTTCTGCGAAAACATGATATTTTCTTTCACCGTGAGCCAGGGCATGAGCCTTGGTTCCTGAAAGACGGGGGCGGTTTTGGCAGGCAGGCCGGTGATGCAGGAGGCAACGTTTGTGTTTTGACCGGTTGTGCTGTATGATGCAGTCGTCTGGTCTTTTACATTTGTAACAGTATCCGGCGTTTCCAGTCCGGCCAGCAGTCGCAGCAACGTAGTTTTACCGCAGCCGCTTTTGCCGACGATGCAGGTGAAAGAGTGGGGCTGAATCACCAGCGAATCAATGTTGACCGCTGTTTTATTGCCGTAAGTCTTCTTTAAGTTGTGGAGTGTAAGAAGAGTAGTATCCATAATTGTTTGTGCTTGCTCCTGTTGCCGAAGAGAGCGTCTGACTAAAAAGGGCATTTGTAAGTTATTTGTTGACGCGTAGTTTAAAACAAAGCAGTTTTACTTTTTCTGATACCAGGGAATGAGACGCTGCAGGATATGCAGGAACACCCAGTCCAAAATGCTGCCGATGATACCGATGCACAGCATGCCTGCCAGAACAATATCCGGGCGCGACATTTCCTCGGCGTCAAGGATCAGGTACCCGATACCGGCAGAAGCGGCGATGAGCTCGGCGCCGATTAATGCGCGCCAGCTGTAGCCTAACGACAGCTGAAGTCCGGTGACGATGGCTTCCAGTGCGGCAGGCAACTGGATATGGCGGATCAGCTGCGCTTTGGAAAAACCCAAAGACCGGCCTACTTCCAGCAGCTTCGGGTCGCAGTTGCGGATGCCGCTGCAGGTGTTCAGGAACAGGGGAAAGAAAGAAGCCAGAAAGATGATGGTGAGCTTGGAGGCTTCGTCAATACCTGCCCATAATATGATTAAGGGAATGGCGGCCAAAGGCGGCACATGCCGTAAGAATTCCAGCAAAAACCAGCAGTAGGTGTAAAAATACCGGCTGCGCCCGCATAAAATACCCAACGGGATAGCGGTGCAGGCTGCCAGCAGGAACCCGAAAAATACCCGGCGCAGACTGATGGACAGGTGCTTCGCCAGTTCACCGGATGCAGCCAGCTCCGTCAGCGCGTCCCATACCATTCCCGGAGAGGGGAGCAGATAAAGGCTGAAGACCTGCATACGGGTGATGAGGTACCACACCAGCAGTAATATTACCGGTAAAATCATTCCGTTACGAATTCGTTTCATGGATAACTCCGAAAATGAAAATTAGAGCGGCACAAATCTGTACCGCTCTAAGTATAACATGAATACGAGGTCAAGAAAAGATACAGCAAAACAATGGAGAGAATTATATTACTTCATTGTCTGCTGATTTCTGCGGCTTTAGCACAATGGCTGCAATGGGAACATTTTCCGCTGCAACAGCTGCAGCCGGTTTCACCCCCGTCGTTTTTTAACGCGCTGAAGACACGTTTCATCAGCCGATGAGCGGTGAAAACGAACGCCAGAAAAATAACCGCGAAAAGAATAGAAGATGGAAGATTCATGACGGGTCTCCTATAAAAACTGAACTTGTTGATAAATCATTTTATTGAGTGTTGACCGGGCAACCCGTGAGAGCCCCAGTTTGACGAACGAGCAACGCGAAGCTCGCTGAGCGGGCGGAGTGAGGAAGTGGGAGACGGGTTGCCCTGCAACACGACTCGGAGTTTCGAAGCCATAGGCACATAAATCCATGGAATAGCAAGCGTTTCCGTTTTTGCGTTGCCTGTTCCTGCCAATACTATTTATGTGCAAATACACATTTATGCATGTACATTTTCCTGCGGCTTCACATAGGGCCTGGCCGGGCGGAAGATGAAGTACAGCGCAACCAGAACCAAGAACAGCGCGATACCCTGCATGGGTCCGAAGGGCACGTTGCCAACGTACCAGCTGCCCAGATTATAGAATACGAAAGCCAGGGAATACCCTATAATCGCCTGGAACGCAATAGCGAACAGTCCCCATTTACGGCTGCCCATTTCACGGTAGCAGGTGGCCATAGCAACAAGGCACGGCGGGTCAAACAGGTTCAGGATCATGTAAGAGAACGCAGCCATCGGGGGCATCAGTTTGGACAGGGATTCCATAACCTGGGCTTCCTCTGCATCTTCCGCAGCGCCGGCCAGCATCGCCAGCACGCCGACGGCGTCTTCCTTGGCAAGGAAGGCGGCAATGGAAGCCACAGTGGCCCGCCAGTCGCCCAGGCCGATGGGGGCGAAAATCCAGGAAATGCTGTTGCCCACAACGCCTAACATGGATTCTTCTACTTCTTCTACCATTTCGAAGCTGAAGTTATAGGTCTGCATGAACCACAGCAGTACGCAAATCGGGAAAATGATCATGCCGGCTTTGATGATAAAACCGCGGGCCCGTTCCCACATGTGGATCAGCACGCCTTTTATAGAAGGCATGTGGTAAGCGGGGAGTTCCATGACGAAGGGAGCCGGTTCGCCGGCAAACCAGGAAGTTTTCTTTAACGCGATGCCGGCCAGCACGATGATGGCCAGCCCCAGGAAGTACATACCGGGAGCCATGAACACGGAATTGGGGAAGAATACGGCGGTGATCATGCCTATGATTTCCGCTTTGGCGCCGCAGGGAATAAAGGTGGCCAGAAGAATGGTCATGCGGCGGTCCCGCTCTTCTTCAATGGTACGGGCAGCCATGATGGCAGGCACGCCGCAGCCCATGCCGATGAGTACGGGGATAAAAGACTTGCCGGACAGGCCGAACTGACGGAAGATACGGTCCATGATGAAAGCAACGCGGGCCATGTAACCGGAGTCTTCCAGTAAGGACATAAAGAAGAAAATCAGCAGGATTTGGGGAACGAAGCCCAGTACGGTGCCTACGCCCCCGATAATGCCGTCAATCACCAGACCGCTGAGCCATTCCGGCGCAGCGATGGATTCCAGCATGTTTTTGGCCGCATCGGTGACGATTTCACCGAAGAACACATCGTTGGTCCAGTCGGTCATCCAGCCGCCGACGGTGGTGATGGAGATGTAGTACATCAACGTCATGATAATGAAGAAGATGGGCAGACCCAGGAAGCGGTTGGTCACCACCTGGTCGATTTTGTCGGACAGGGTCAGGGCATGCTTCGGACGGTTTTTGGTAATGCAGGCGTCGATGATGCTGCCGATATATTCATACCGCTGGTTGGTGATGATGCTTTCCGCGTCGTCGTCCATTTCCGCTTCGCAGTCTTTGATATGTTCTTCCAGATGGGCGGTGAGGCCGGCAGGAAGCTTCAGATCTTCCAGCACCTGCTCGTCACGCTCGAACAGCTTGATGGCAAACCAGCGCAGGGTGTTTTTGTCCACCTTGTCGCTGATACTTTCTTCGATATGGGCCAGGGCGTGTTCCACGCTGCCACGGAATACGTGCGGCAGTTCCGGCGCCTTGAACACCTGATGATTCTCCGCAACCTTTACCGCTGCTTCGGCAACGTCAAGGCAGCCTTTGCCTTCCAGGGCGCTGATGGGGTAGACCGGGGCTCCGATTTCCGCAGACAGTTTCTGCAGGTTGATGGTGTCGCCGTTCTTGTTCACCAGGTCCATCATGTTGATAGCGATGACCACGGGCAGACCTACTTCGATCAGCTGGGTGGTGAGGTACAGGTTGCGTTCCAGATTGGTGCCGTCGATGATGTTCAGGATCACGTCGGGCTTTTCGTTGATCAGGTATTTACGGGTGACAGTTTCTTCCAGCGTGTAAGGGGAAAGGGAATAGATACCGGGTAAATCCTGAATGATGACATCCTCGTGGCCTTTCAGCCGGCCTTCTTTTTTCTCAACCGTAACGCCGGGCCAGTTGCCAACGTACTGAGAACTGCCGGTGAGTTCATTGAACAGGGTGGTCTTGCCACAGTTGGGGTTGCCTGCTAACGCGATTTTGATATCCATTTCATTTCTCCTTACTGTACTTCGATGCTTTCCGCTTCGCTTTTGCGGATGGAAAGTTCATAGCCACGCACGTTCAATTCCATGGGATCTCCCAGGGGCGCGATCTTTACGACTTTGATCTCTACGCCTTTGGTGATGCCCATGTCCATAATTCGCCGGCGCAGTTTGCCTGTGCCGTTCAGTTTGGTAACGGTGCAGACGCCGCCTACCGGAATTTCGTTTAATGTCATTTCAGATATCCTCCTTGCAATTTATGATTAGTTGTTGCTAACTTAGGGTAATAATGATACTGTATTTTTCAGATTTTAATGAGCTTGGTAATTCGCTAATGCACTGCTATAGTAAACTGTACTGATTATGTACTGGTCAGATTGTACTGACCGGCTTGAATAACTGCTTAGTACATGATGCGCCGTGCCATGGATTCGTCCAACGCTACGCGGGAATCGCGTACCTGCAGGATCATATTTCCACCCAGACGGGTGACGACGGTGATTTTGCTTCCTACGGTGAAGCCCATTTCTGCCAGATGCAGTCGGGTGGCATCATTGCCGGTGATTTTTTTGATTTCTATCACTTCGCCTTCCTGGGCAGTAGGGAGTGGTAACATGGTGAGAGCCTCCTTTTTATTACGAACGAGTTAGGAATTGCTAACCGTATATCGCACTAAACCCTGTTGTTTAAAGTATTTGAGGGGTTCGCAAGTTGAGAAGCTGTTCTTGAGAGCGATATGCAAACGTAAGAATAGCACGTAACTGAAAGAGCACCTTGCAAACCGGGATTAGCGATAGCTAACTTATGGCTAAAATATTGGCCCCGGCCGAACTGTCAGGAATACAATATGTTAGCCGGGACTAACCAAATAATACACCAACTCCGGAAGTTTGTCAAGGCTAACTGAATCGTGACTTGAAAATTCAAAATATCTCTTGACATAGAGTCAAGTTTAGCAGGTATAATACATATATAAGGTAGGAAACATATAAACAGAGATTTTGAAAAAGGGAGGAAGCATCATGGAAAAATCAAAGGTGTATTTTACGGATTTCCGGGTACAGGTGGGCGTAAGCCTGTTGCAGAAGCTGAAAACCCTCTGCCTTGTGGCAGGCATTAAGAAAATCGATATGGAAGGCAAGTTTGTGGCTATCAAAATGCATTTCGGCGAACTGGGCAACATGGCGTTCCTGCGTCCCCAGTACGCGAAGGTGGTTGCCGATCTGGTGAAGGAACAGGGCGGGATCCCCTTCCTGACAGACTGCAATACCCTCTATCCCGGCAGCCGCCGGCATGCACCGGAGCATATGGACTGCGCCAACCTGAACGGTTTCAATCCCACCACGACGGGCTGCCAGATTATTATCGCTGACGGTCTGCGGGGCACGGACGAAACAGAGGTTCCGGTTAAAAACGGCGTGTACGTGGAAAAAGCGAAAATCGGACGCGCTATCATGGATGCGGACGTGTTTATCAGTCTGGCCCATTTTAAAGGACATGAAATGACGGGGTTCGGCGGCGCGCTGAAGAATATCGGCATGGGCAGCGGCAGCCGGGCCGGTAAAATGGAACAGCATTCTTCCGGGAAATGCGTCGTGGATGAAGCGCTGTGCCGGGGCTGCCGTCGCTGCGCCAAGGAATGCGGCTCCAATGCCATCACCTATGAAAACAACAAGGCCCATATCGACAAGAATATCTGCAAGGGCTGCGGCCGCTGCATCGGCGCCTGCACCTTCAACGCCATCAGCAACGACGAATGGGACGCCGGCGACAAACTGGACTGCAAGATGGCAGAATATGCCCAGGCCGTGTGCCAGGACCGTCCCTGCTTCCATATCAATCTGGCCATGGATATTTCCCCCAACTGTGACTGCCATGGCGATAACGACGCAGCGATTCTGCCCAACATCGGCATGTTCGCGTCCTTTGACCCGGTGGCTTTGGATGTGCACTGGAAAGAAACGCTGGAACATGCGGAAAAGATCGGCATGGGTACCAGAGAGTACGAGCTGATAAAGGTGAAATAAAAAGGACGTGCTGACAGGTTTTAAGCAGGATGAATGGGAAAAGAAACTGCTGTAAACGTCTTTAATACGAATCGTAGCGGCCTGACAGAGCTGAAACCCTAAAACAGTCGTGGTATTTCCACGACTGTTTTGATATAATGGGAGAAAATAAAAGATTGTGGGGGGAAATCTATGCGTTATTACACAGTTCTTATGGATGGGGAAGAAAAAGTTGCAACCAGTGTGGACGGCAAATCATTGTATGTGTTAGACGGATTTAACGATATGGACGCCCTGATTGCTGCCGGGGGAGTGCAGGGATTTCCAAAAGATGCGCGGAAGGTAAGTCCGGAAGCCGTTAAACTTCTTTCGCCGATTCCCCGGCCCCGGCAGGACGTGCTGTGCCTGGGTATCAATTACACGGCCCACGCGGAAGAAGCAGAGCGGTTTTCCAAAGAAAGCTTCGGCGGGGAACGCCCGTATCCCATTTTCTTTTCCAAACGGGTCTGCTATTCCCAGGGAACGGATGCGCCGATTCCCGCGTATACCGGGCTGGTGGATTCCCTGGACTATGAGTGCGAACTGGGGGTTGTCATCGGTAAAGACGCGAAGAACGTGAAACGGGAAGACGTGCCGGACTATATTTTCGGTTACACCATCGTCAATGATGTAAGCGCCCGGAATCTGCAGACAAGGCATAAGCAGTGGTACTTCGGAAAGAGCCTGGACGGTTTCACACCCATGGGTCCCTGCATCGTGTCCGCAGATGAGTTCGCGTTTCCTCCAAAACAGAGGATTGCCTGCCGGGTAAACGGGGACGTGCGGCAGGATTCCAGTACGGCGAACCTGATCACCGGCATTACGGATATTATCGTCATGCTGAGCGAAGGGATGACACTGAAAGCCGGAACGGTCATCGCTACCGGTACCCCGGCGGGCGTGGGAATGGGCATGAAGCCGCCCACATTCTTAAAGCCGGGCGATGTGGTGGAGTGTGAAATCGAAGGCATCGGCGTACTGCGGAACTATATTGAAGGGTAAGATTGCAATCAGTACACACTGAGATTTCCGTAAGACCTTTGCTGTTTTTTTGGTTCGGGACAGAGATTATGCAACAGTCAGTTCATCAGCGCTGGATCATGCACGTAGACATGGACGCGTTTTACGCATCGGTAGAAATACTGGATAATCCCAAATTGAAAGGCTTGCCGGTCATTGTGGGAGGGCGGTCTGCCCGCGGCGTGGTTTCCACCTGCTCTTACGAGGCCCGCAAATTCGGTGTCCATTCCGCCATGCCGCTGTTCGAGGCAAAACGGCTGTGCCCTCAGGGTGTTTTCGTGCCGGTACGCATGGGCCGCTATGCTGAAATGTCGGCAAAGATCATGAAGATTTTCCGGGAAACGTCACCGCTGGTGGAGCAGCTTTCCATTGATGAAGCCTTTGTGGATTTAACCGGCATGGAACGGCTGGGCGGGGCAGAGGCCATTGCCCATCAGGTGCAGGACCGGATCCAGGAAGAGCTGAAACTCAGCGCATCTGTAGGACTGGCTCCCAATAAATTCCTGGCCAAACTGGCCTCGGATATGCACAAGCCTCACGGCTTTGTGAGAATTACGCCGGAAGAAGCGGCCGGGCTGCTGGCTCCCCTGCCGGTGACCAAAATATTCGGCATCGGCCGCAGCGCTGAAGAAAAGCTGAAACAGTTTGGTATTGAAAAGATCGGGCAGCTGGCTGAAGCCGATGTGGGATTGCTGCGAAAGGTGTTCGGCGTTAATGCGGAACAGGTGAAACGGCTGGCCCGGGGCCTGGATGACAGGCCGGTCGTCAATGAAGAAGAAGCAAAGTCCATTGGCAGGGAAACCACCTTTGACAGGGATCTGACAGATATGGATTCCTGCCGGGAGGCGGTGCTGGACCTGTGCGGGCAGGTGGGATGGCGCCTGCGCCGGGAACATCTGGCAGGGCACACGGTGACGCTGAAAGTGAAGTTTGCGGATTTCCGCATGATTACCCGCAGCTCCACCGGCGACAGACTGATTGCCTGGGATGAAGACATTTTCCTTTTGGCGGAGCAGATGCTGCAGAAGATTAATGTGAAGCCGGGCGTTCGCCTGTTAGGGATATCGGTGAGCAGTCTGTTCCGCCCGGAGGACGAGCCGGTGCTGGGGTTTGAAGACAATGAGCGGATGCAGAAGCGCAACCAGGCCATCGACGCATTGAAAAGCAAATTCGGAGAGAACATCATCAAGCGCGGCATTACGGGGAAGAGAAAATAGGAAATTGGTGACTGCGTATGAAACAGAGCAAAAGCTTCTATAAAAATCTGATGGCAGTTTTGCTGACGCTGGCCTTTGGCATATTAGCCCTTGTGTTTGGCGTGTTGTTTATTGGCTGCGGTAACGGAGCGCCCAAAACGGGATCCGGGAAGCCAGAGGAGCGTTATATCGCCTTTACGAAAGCAGACGCCTTTAATCTCCGGCAGGTGATTACGGCTGACAGTTCTTCGTCGCGTACCATCATGTGGCAGTCGGAACCGGAAAACAAAGATGCGTTTGTGGAGTACCGTGTGGTTGGCAAAGCAGATGTATCTTCTGGCGCAAAAGATACTAAAGAGGTGCGGAAAAATACAAACGATGCCGCAATGAAGAGCAGTGTTTCTACGCAGAAGGAACGCCTTAACGACAAGTTTACCGATAACGGAAAAACCACCTACGTCCACACGGTGACCCTGCAAAACCTGCAGCCCGGCACGGAATATGAATACCGGCTGGGGCATGAAAACCGGCGCAGCCAATGGTTCAGGCTGGACACGGCGAATACTCACAACACCTATAAGGCGCTGATTTTTCCGGACAGTCAGAGCGCCAAATATAAAGTCTGGGAAGAGGTAGCCATGCCGGCCTGGCAGCGCAACAGGGACGCCCGGTTCTTCATCACCATGGGAGACCTGGTGGATAACGGGGAACACGCCTACCAGTGGAATGAATGGTTCACCCGCATCGGACCCATGATCACCCGGATTCCCGCGGCGCCGGTTATGGGCAATCATGAAAATGGACTGGAAAGTGCGTATGCCTCAGGCCTATCTCCATTATTTCCAGTTGCCGGAGGGAGCGCCGGAACCCTATAAGAACCAGTTTTATTCATTTGATTACGGCGATGTGCACTATGTTGTGCTAAATACCCAGACGCGGGAGATGGAAGAGTTTCAGCCCAACCTGTTGCAGGATCAGCTGGCCTGGTTCAAAGCGGACATGGAAAAAACAAAGAAAAAATGGAAAGTGGTGCTGATGCACAAGGATGTACTGAGATATGGCTTCCTGACCCGCAAAACGCCAAGGGAAGAAGGCATTTCCGAAGAAGGAAAAACCTTTATGCCGCTGTTTGACAAATATAATGTGGACGTGGTACTGACCGCCCACCTGCACACCTACCGGAACCGGGGACATATTTACGGGTTTAAACGGGATACGAAAGGCCCGCTGTACATCCTCACCGGGGTAGCAGGAGATGTGCGATACCCGAACCTGTGGAAACGACACTCGCTGGACGTTGCTGTTGCGCCCCAGCCGGAAACCAATAACTACATGGTACTGGAAGCTTCCCCCGGGAGTTTGCGGTTCAGCTGCTATCTGCCGGACGGGACGAAGATTGACGAAACGGAAGTGAAAAAATAGTGTTGTGTTCCCAAAGCCTCTGATTTGTCGGAACACCTGTTTCAGCCCTGAAGGAATATGCGCCTTCAGGGCTTTTGTATGCATGGATACAGTATATTTTTCGACGATCATATGAAAGTGTTAAAAATATAATATAAATATCTTTTTACAATGGATTTTATGTTTCTGAATACTGGTTTTTTGTTGACGGTTTTCGATTATATTGTTATACTGTGTACATATATTATTCTGATACAAAAAACCCGGCATAATTGGAGAAGGTGCCAGGTTAGGATTCAGTAAACACCGGTTACCGGAGTTTGTACGTGTACGGAGTTTGAACGTGTACAGACGAAAGAAGCCGTGATTTATGGGAGGGGGAACATCTATGAATCGGAAACTGAGAGATTTACCGGCGCCGCAGGGCTTGTATGACCCGGCGTTTGAACATGACGCCTGCGGTATCGGGTTTGTTGTGAATATTAAAGGGGAAAAATCTTACAGCATTATCGACGATGCCCTGAAGATTCTGGAGAACCTGAATCACCGCGGCGCTGAAGGCGCGGACCAGAAGAGCGGCGACGGGGCCGGTATTCTGGTGCAGATTCCCCATGACTTTTTTGTCCGGGAATGTGAGGTACTGGGCTTTTCCCTGCCGCCGGCAGGCGAATACGGCGTGGGCATGATCTTCGCCCACCGCTATGAATCCTTCCGCAAAAAGCAGATGGAAACGTTTGAGAAGATCGTCCGGGAGGAAGGGCAGAGCATTTTAGGCTGGCGCGAGGTCCCCATTGACGAGAGCATCATCGGGGAAGCGGCCAAGTCCATCCGTCCCCGCATCATCCAGGTGTTTATCGGCAAGGCGCCGGATGTGAAAAGCCAGATGGATTTTGAGCGCAAGCTGTACATTATCCGTAAGGTGGCGGAAAAGGAAATCATTCCCCAGAGTCAGGTGATGGGATCGGACTTTTATATTGCCAGCCTGTCTTCCCGGACGGTTGTGTATAAGGGAATGCTTACCTCCCTGCAGCTGCGGCATTTTTATCTGGACCTGTCAGACCTTGATTTTACGACAGCCATGGCGCTGGTCCATTCCCGCTTCAGCACCAATACGTTCCCCAGCTGGGCCCGGGCCCATCCCAACCGCTATATTGTACATAATGGGGAAATCAATACGATCCGGGGCAATATCAACTGGCTGAACGCCCGGGAAAGCAAGGCCAAGTCGCCGTTTTTCCCGGATATGGAAAAGGTGTTCCCGGTAGTCGATGAGACCGGCAGTGATTCCGCCATGTTTGATAACTGCCTGGAGTATCTCATGATGACAGGGCATTCCCTGCCTCATGCCATGGTTACCATGATTCCGGAACCCTGGGAGAAGGATCCGTCCATGCCTCAGGATAAGAAGGATTTTTACCGCTACCAGACCTTTATGATGGAACCCTGGGACGGTCCCGC
>ONAV01000080.1 GCA_900315925.1 uncultured Selenomonadales bacterium
CTGTTAGCTGCGTTCGCCGGCGGTTGCGGCAGTGAAAAGAAAGCGGAAAAGCCGTCGGCAAAACCGGCAGCGGCGGAAACGAAAAAAGCGGAAGCGGCTTCGGCTCCTTCAGCAGGGGGCAGGAAAATTTTAGTCGCATACTTCTCCCGAACGGGTGAAGAGTACGGCGTGGGTGTAATCACCAAAGGCAATACGGCAGTAGTTGCGGATGCCATTGCGGAAATCACCGGCGCAGATAAATTTGAAATAAAAACGGTAAAAGCGTATCCTCACGCATACCGTGAAACTACGGATATCGCCAAAAAAGAACAGCAGGATAATGCCCGTCCGGCAATAGTGGGCAAGCCGGAAAACCTGAAAGACTACAACACGATATTTTTAGGCTACCCCATCTGGTGGAGCGACCTGCCCATGGCCGTGTACACTTTTTTGGAAAACAACGACTTTAACGGCAAGACCATCATTCCTTTCTGCACCAGCGCAGGCAGCTATATGACCGGCAAGGAAAGCCGCATTACTGACCATGCCAAAGGCGCAACGGTCCTGAACAAAGGGCTGGGCCTGCCGGGCCGGATGTCCCAGGACGATCCGAAAGCAGTGAAGTCCGAAGTGGAAAAATGGCTGAAGGAAATCGGCTACGGAAAATAAGGAAGTAACAAAATGAAACACAGAAAAGTCTGGCAGATGCTGCTCACGATTTTGTTGATGGGTATAATGTTCGCTGGCTGCGCGTCCGCAGGCACAAAAGCGGCGAATCAGAACGGAAGTGCATCTGCGCCGCAAAAATCGGAAGAAGCATCAGGGGCGGTGAAAAAGGAAGCTGCGGAAAAGAAAGAAAATGGAGAAAAAGGAACTGCTATGTCTGACACAAGTCTGAAAATTAAAGTGGTTGCAAACGGTAAAGAAATTGTATTCGCGCTGAACGATACTTCCTTATCCCGGTCGTTCTATGCGCAGCTGCCGTTAACCGTTGATGTGGAGAATTACAGCAACAACGAAAAAACCTTCCAGCCTCCCAAAAAGCTGGACTGCAGCAAGGCGCAGGAAGGAGCGTGTCCTGTAGGGGCGATTGCATATTTCTCACCCTGGAACAATGTGTGCCTGTATTACGGCGACGCGCCACGCTACTCCGGCTTATATGTGATGGGCAAGGCGGTAAGCGGAACGGAACAGATACGGAACATAACAGGTAAAGTAAAGATAGAAGCAGTCAGGCAGTAACAGCAAAACGCTTGACTTAGAGCAAGCTTTAACGCATATAATCAGTGTGCGTTATGCATTAAATCAGGATACATGACGCATAGAATCAGGATACAGAGAAGAAATAAGTACAGAGACAGAACAAACGGAGGAATCACCATGGCAAAAAAAGTATTGGTTATCAGCACAAGCGTGAGAGGAAACAGCAACTCGGAAAAGCTGGCGGAAGCGTTTGCGGACGGCGCGAAAGCGGCAGGCAATGAAGTGGAACTGGTTTCCCTGAAAAATAAAACGATTGCCTTTTGCAAAGGCTGCCTTGCCTGCCAGCAGACCGGTCATTGCGTAATCAAAGACGATGCGAACGCCATTGCGGATAAAATGCTGGAGGCGGACGTGATCGCCTGGGCGACGCCCATTTACTATTACGAGATGAGCGGGCAGATGAAGACCATGATCGACCGCGCCAACTCCTTGTTCCCGAAAGATTACAAATTCCGGGACGTGTATCTTCTGACCGCCGCGGCGGAAGACGAACCGGATGTGGATGAAGGCGCTGTCCACGGATTAAAAGGCTGGATCGCCTGCTTTGAAAAAGCGCGCTTTGCAGGCAAAGTCTGCGCATGCGGCGTAGGCGCTCCCGGCGAAATCAAAGGGAACGCAAAGCTGGCGGAAGCCTATGAAATGGGCAAAGGGATTGACTGAGCATAATTCTTTTCTATTGAGGTAGTTTACTGAAAAAATGACAGAATGGAACCGGCTGCGGGAAACCGGGGAAAATCTGACAGTGGATAAAGTTCCTGTGCTAAGCAGGAACTTTATTTTTTTTGTGTAATTATGTTATATTAACATAAACAAAAACAGAAAGCAGGGCAGCTTATTTCCCGTCCTGGAACAACGTGTGCCTGTGAAATGGGAGAAGTGATTTTATGAGAATAATACCGGGGGTTCATCACATGTTTTCTGCGAAGAGTTTTGTGTCTGTAGTAACCGGGTTACTGCTTTGCCTGGCGGTTTCCACCGCGTGGGCAGAAGCGTCCGGCGCCCCGTTGAAATGGTGGCAGAAGACTACGGTGTACCAGATTTATCCGAAAAGTTTTGCGGATACTTTCGGAAACGGAATCGGTGATTTACGCGGCATTACGGGGAACCTGGATCACATCCGGGATCTTTCCTGTGGCGCTATATGGCTCACGCCGGTGTATCCGTCGCCTATGGTAGACAACGGGTATGACATTTCAGACTACAAAGGCATCGACCCGTCCTACGGGAACATGGAGGATTTCGATACCCTTATTAAAGAAGCGGGAAAACGCAACATCCGCATTGTTATGGACCTCGTTTTTAACCACAGTTCCGACCAGCACAGCTGGTTTAAGGAATCCAGGAAAAACCGCGTGAATCCGAAGGCGGACTGGTATATCTGGCGGGACGCCAAACCGGATGGCAGCGCGCCTACCAACTGGCGCAGCATTTTCGGCGGCCCGGCCTGGACTTGGTGTGAGGAACGCCAACAGTATTATCTTCACACCTTTGCGCCGCAGCAGCCGGACCTTAACTGGGAAAACCCGGAAGTGAGAAAAGCCCTTTACGACGCGGCCCGCTTCTGGCTGGACAAAGGCGTGGGCGGTTTCCGCATTGACGCGATCACCTACATAAAGAAACCGGAATTCCGGGACGGTGCGCCGGACGGGGAGGACGGTCTGTCCGCGATTCATACAATGACGGCCAATACGCCGGGGATTCTGGGTTTTCTTCATGAGTTCAAGCGGGAAGTGTTTGCGGGCCGGGATATTTTTACCGTAGGCGAAGCGAACGGCGTCGCGCCGGAAGATCTGCCCAAATGGGTAGGCGCGCAGGGCGTGTTTGACATGGTGTTTGAATTCAGCCACGTAAATCTTCATCTCAAAAACGGGGAAGTCTGGTGTCGTCCTACCGAGTGGAAACTTACGGAACTGAAAAGCGCCCTGACTGCCAGCCAGAAAATGACGGCGGCGAACGGTTGGTGTCCGGTCTTTTTTGAAAATCACGACCAGCCCCGCTGTGTGGACCACTTCTTCCCGAAAGGAGCGGATCCGAAAAAGGCGGCGAAAGTCATGGCAACGGTTCTTCTGACATTGCGTGGCACTCCCTTTATTTATGAAGGACAGGAGCTTGGCTATACCAATGTGGCCTGGCCGTCCATTGACCACTACAACGACATTTCTTCCCACGGCCAGCATCGGACTGCCCTGGAAGAAGGCTTTTCGCCGGAAGAGGCCCTGGCGTTTGTACACTTTTTCAGCCGGGATAATGCACGCACTCCCATGCAGTGGCACACAGGTCTGAACGCGGGATTTACTACGGGCAAACCATGGCTGCCGATTCACAGTAATTATCTCACGGTGAATGCATTGACGGAAGCCAATGACCCTGATTCTGTTTTATCCTGGTACCGGAGACTGGGCAAGTTTCGCCGTTACCACAAGGAACTGACGGCAGGTACCTATGAGGAGTTGCTTCCGGAAGATGAGCAGATTTATGCCTTTTCCCGCACGCTGGGGAACCGGCGGCTTGTTACGGTAGCGAATTTTTCCCTCAGGGACGCGGCGCTGCCCCGGAACTTTGCAGACAACATGACACGGGTACTGAGCAGCGAGCCGGGTGGGGATGACGGAAGCCTTCGCCCGCTGGAAGCGCGTATCTACCGGGAAAAGCGGTAATGGGTAGTTAAGATAGTTTGCCTGCCAAACTAAATCTATAATCGTAATGGACGACAATGACAATGGGCACTCTTATGGTGATGTTGAGCGCTGCGATGTGGGGGCTCAGCGGGGTATGCGGACAATTTCTGTTTGAAAATTATCATCCGTACCCGGTCTGGCTGATTGCAGTGCGGCGTATAAAAGGAGAACCGCTTTTAGCTTTATGGCGGAGCGGGCGCAAAAATATTACAGAAATGCTTTGGTTCACTCTGGGACTTTTGGGCGCGCAGTTTATGTATTATTACACGATCAGTGTTTCCAATGCGCCCACCTCGACCATCCTGCAGTACCAGGCGCCGATATTTATTATTTTGTGGCAGGCGTTTGTCCGGAGGCGTATGCCGGAAGGGCGGGAAATGCTGGGCGTCGTGCTGGCCATGACAGGCGTGTTCCTCATCAGTACCCATGGCGATCCGTCGCATCTGGTCATTTCGCCCGTGGCGCTGGCATCAGGAGAACTTTCTGCCATTGCGCTTTGCATTTATATGATTGCGCCGGAAAACATCCTGAAACAGTTTCCGACCATGCTGATTATGGGCTGGGGGCAACTAATCTCTTCGTTGTTTCTCTTGCCGTTCTGTAGTCTCACTGATTCCGGTGTAAGCGCCTGGACGCCTGCGTCCGCGGGCGCGGTAGCGTTTATTATTCTGGGGGGAACGATCATTCCCTTTACCCTGTTTCTGGCAGGGGTGAAACTTATCGGGCCGACGAAAGCGTCGCTTATCAGCTGTTTTGAACCCCTCGCCACAATCCTCTTTACCGTTTTCTTTTTGGGAACCGTGTTGCTTCCCGTTGATTACGCAGGGATGGCACTCATTATGATTACGGTGTTCATGTTAAGCATGAAGAAGAATACGTGAAAACTGTAAAACCTGTAATTAAAAATGCCCTCACTCTGATGTGTTTCAGGGTGAAGGCATTTACTATTCTTTTCTATTTCCACTTGCATTTTCTGAAAAAACGTATATAATAAGTGCTGTCGTACAACTGAACAAAGGTGGATGAATCTTGTGGGAGAACGGCGCAAGCCTGCCGAAGGAGCTAAACTCTCAGGCGCTGTAAAAAGCGGAACCATAAGGGGACACGACTCTGGAGAGTCCCGGCACGGGAACGCGGTTCAGCCGTTTTTCCGGTACGGGCGCCGAAGGTGCACGGAAGCTTACACGGCTTTCTTATCTCTCAGGCAAAAGGACAGAGAAAGATTTCAGGATGTTTCCTGTTATTTTGATTTGCGAACTTATCTCCGGAGCAGTTGGAGATAAGTTTTTTATTTTGTACCCTTGGAGGAGAAACCATGAATCTGGAGTTGTTGAATGAAATTGACAGTTTTGTCTGGGGACCGCCGCTGCTTGTGCTGCTTGTGGGAACCGGTGTTTTTCTGAGCCTGCGTCTGGGCTTCTTGCAGGTTGCGCGGCTGCCCAAAGCGTTAGGGCTTATTTTTAAGGCAAAGAGCCAGGGCGAAGGGGATACTTCGTCGTTCCGGGCGTTGTGCACAGCTCTTGCCGCTACCATCGGCACCGGTAATATTGTCGGCGTGGCTACGGCCGTGAAAGCCGGCGGACCCGGCGCGCTGTTCTGGATGTGGGTGGCTGCGTTCTTCGGCATGGCGACCAAATACGCGGAAGGGTTGCTGGCTGTGAAATACCGCGGCGTGGACGAACACGGCGAAATTGCCGGCGGTCCCATGTTTTATATTGAAAACGGCATGGGCAGGCAGTGGAAACCTCTGGCTGTGTTTTTCGCGGCAGCGGGCGTGTTGGTTGCCTATTTCGGCATCGGCACCTTTGCCCAGGTGAATTCCATAGTGGATATCACAAAACTCTCTATCGGTCTTGATCCCATGTATACAGCCGTGGTTCTCACGCTGGCGGTTGCCGCGGTAACCATCGGCGGTCTGCAGTCCATCGCCTCGGTTGCCAGCAAGATCGTTCCGGCTATGGCGGTGATTTATTTTGTCGCGACGGTCGGTTTTCTGCTCATGTTCATTGACAAAGTGCCCGGCGCGGTGATGGAAGTGCTGCGCTGCGCGTTTACGCCGACTGCGGCGGCGGGAGGATTTGCCGGGGCAAGCGTCATGCTGGCCATGCGGTCTGGCGTGGCCCGCGGCGTGTTCTCCAACGAGTCCGGCCTGGGTTCCGCGCCCATTGTGGCCGCTGCGGCTAAGACAAAATGGCCGGCGGAGCAGGGGCTGGTTTCCATGACAGGTACCTTTATCGACACGATCATCATCTGTACCCTCACCGGCCTCACCCTTGTGGTATCCGGGCTCTGGAAGGGTGACCTGAACGGGGCGGCGCTGACACAGGCCGCTTTCATGCAGGGCTATCCGGAAGCCGGGAAAATCGTGCTGATGGTGGGCCTGGTGCTGTTTGCCTTCACCACCATTTTGGGCTGGAATTATTACGGGGAGCGCTGCATCGTCTATCTGGCCGGTGTGAAGGCTATTCTTCCGTACCGTCTTATTTTTATTGTGCTTGTAGCCGTGGGCGCTTTTCTGAAGTTGGAGGCAATCTGGGTGCTGGCGGATATTGTCAACGGCCTCATGGCGATTCCGAACCTGATCGCCCTGCTGGCGCTCAGCGGCGTGGTGGTTGGCGAGACAAAACGGTATTTCAAACATGTTGAACAGGGGGATGTTGACGAAGTGAACGGTCTTTTGCCGGACGGACCGGAAGAAGTGATTGAACAGAAACTGGAAGGCAGATGAGAGTGTCATAGGTAAAAATAAAAAGCCCGCACGGTCCAGATGCGGGCTTTTTTCCTGCCTTTATATAATAATCCTGACTTTAACGCGTCAGCGCAGTGGCAGCTTTCCCGAACAAAGCAATAAAATGAACGAAAGATATACTATCTGAAGACAGACAAATAAAACTGTCTATATTTATTAACAGAAAGCAGGATGGAAAACCGTGCCATGACTGGTTTCTCAAAAAAAGTCCGGTCACTAAAGTGACCGGAAAGAGGGTTTTGATTATACTCTTTTTACTTAATTGATTTTCCAAGATTATATGCTTCGACAAGTTCCGGTTTCCCGTTCGTGTCCCCGGGCTGTGCTACATAGCCGCATAATACTTTTCCGATGCTTTTCCAGCCGATGTGACGTTCCAGATGGTCGTACCAGAATTCGCTTTCCTGAAATTCGTCGCCTTCCGCCGCCATGATCAGCGCGGTTAATTTTTTCGGATTTTCATAGTTCGGATCGGCTTCTGCAATGGCAAACAGCCGGTCAAACGTGTTTTTCAAAAAACCGGAAATAAACCAGTAATAGAGTGGGGACGCAAGCACAACAATGTCCGCTTCCTTGTAAAGAGGATAGATTTTTTCCATGTCGTCGCGCTGTACACAGGGATGCGCCGCGTCTTTTCCGCCTTTCCAGCAGCCGAGGCATCCGTTGATTTTCATATGCGCCGGGAAAAATTCCGTCACGGTATGGCCGGCTTCTTCCG
>ONAV01000096.1 GCA_900315925.1 uncultured Selenomonadales bacterium
TTTAAGGAGGGAACAACACATGGGATTAATTAAAGCAGGCATGGGTGCCATTGGCGGCGTACTGGCCGACCAGTGGAAAGAGTACTTTTACTGCGACAGCATGACCCCGGACGTTTTGATGTGCAAAGGCCAGAAACGGATCAGCAGTCAGGGCCGCAGCTCCAACACCAGCGCCGAAGACAACATCATTTCCAACGGCTCCGTGATCGCGGTTAACGTAGGCCAGTGTATGATGATCGTGGAACAGGGCAAAGTCGTTGACCTTTGCGCTGAACCCGGCGAATACACCTATGACAAATCCACAGAGCCTTCTGTTTTCACAGGCGACCTGAAAGAAAGCGTAATCCAGGTATTCCAGCGCATGGGTAAACGTTTTACTTTCGGCGGCGATACCGGTAAGGATCAGCGTGTTTATTACTTCAACACGAAAGAAATTATCGGCAACAAATACGGTACCCCGGCGGAAATTCCCTTTAAAGTAATTGAAGAAAATACCGGTCGCGGCTTGCTGGTTCGCATCCGCTGCTTCGGCGAATACAGCTACAAAATCGTGGACCCGATCCTGTTCTATTCCACGATTGCCGGTAACGCTCCCGACCAATACCTGCGGAGCCAGTGGGACAGCCAGCTGAAATCCGAATTGCTGACTGCATTGCAGCCTGCATTCGGTAAAATTTCCGCACAGCGTATCGACTATACCGAACTGCCGATGCGTACCATGGAACTGGCCGACGCCCTGAATGACGTGCTGTCTTCCAAGTGGCGTGACCTCCGCGGTATTGAAATCGTTTCCTTCGGTGTGAACAGCGTAAAAGCCAACGAAGAAGACGAAGCGAAACTCCAGAAAGTACAGATGGGCGCTATGATGAGCAATCCGGAAATGCGTATGGGCGTCCTGACCGACGCAACTGCTGACGGAATTCGTAACGCATCCGCTAATGAAGGCGGCGGTATGGGCCCCATGGGCGCGTTCATCGGCATGGGGATGGCAAACATGGCCGGCGGAATGGCCATGGGTAACGCCTACGGACCGGCCGGTCAGTATCCGCCTCAGTACGGACAACCGCAACAGCCGTATCCGCAGCAGCAGCCCCCGCAGCCGGCGGCAGCTCCCGCAGCGGCAGCAGGTTGGGCCTGTGCCTGCGGACATGCCGGCAACACCGGTAAGTTCTGCGCCAATTGCGGACAGCCGAAACCGGAACCCAAACCGGCGGGCGGCTGGGATTGTGCCTGCGGCGCCAAAGGCAACACCGGCAAGTTCTGCGCTAACTGCGGCAAACCGCAGCCGGAAGCTCCGGCTGGCTGGACCTGCAGCTGCGGCAGCGTGAACCAGGGGCAGTTCTGCCCGAACTGCGGTTCCCGTAAACCGGCAGACGCACCGCTCTATAAATGCGATAAGTGCGGCTGGCAGCCGGAAGATCCGCATAATCCGCCTAAATTCTGCCCGCAGTGCGGCGACCCGTTCAATGAAGGGGATATCGTAAAATAATTCAGTAGCTGAGCGGCAGGTCTTTTTCAGAAACAGACCGGAAACCGGCAAGAACTTTTATCATGACATTGCGGAAGGCAGTGTCATTGCAATACAATTGCAGCAATTATAAAAGGAATAAAAAAAGGAAAGAGGCTTAGTGTTTATGGTAACAGAAAAAAAATGGGTGTATAAGTTTAACGAAGGTAATGCACAGATGCGCGAGCTGCTGGGCGGCAAAGGGGCCAATCTGGCGGAAATGACGAATTTGGGACTGCCGATTCCCATGGGCTTCACGATTACAACGGAAGCCTGCACGGATTATTACAAATCCGGCCGCAAAATTTCCAACGAGATCAAGCTGCAGATTTTCGAAGCGCTGCGCTGGCTGGAAAAAGAAAACGGAAAGAAATTCGGCGACAACAGCGACCCGTTGCTGGTTTCCGTCCGCAGCGGCGCACGGGTCTCCATGCCTGGCATGATGGACACGATTTTAAATCTGGGCATGAACGATATTTCCGTGAAAGGCTTTGCGCAGAAAACAAATAATCCCCGTTTTGCCTATGACTCCTACCGTCGTTTCATCCAGATGTTTTCCGACGTGGTCATGGAAGTTCCCAAGTCAAAATTTGAAAAAATTATTGACGAGATCAAAGAGCAGAAAGGCGTTAAGTTTGATATCGACCTGGATGTCAACGACATGAAAAAACTGATCAAACGCTTCAAAGCATTGTATAAAGAAACCATCGGCCAGGACTTCCCCCAGGATCCGGACGTTCAGCTGATGGAAGCGGTGAAGGCCGTATTCCGTTCCTGGGATAACCCCCGGGCCAACGTATACCGCCGCATGAACGACATCCCCGGCGACTGGGGTACGGCGGTTAATATCCAGACCATGGTATTCGGTAATATGGGCAACACGTCCGGAACCGGCGTGGCCTTTACCCGGAACCCGGCTACCGGCGCCAAGGGAATTTACGGCGAGTACCTGATCGACGCCCAGGGCGAAGACGTGGTGGCCGGCGTACGGACACCGCAGCCTATCAGCAAGCTGGAAGAAGATATGCCGGGCTGCTACAGCGAATTTATCAACCTGGCCCATAAACTGGAAAGCCACTACCGCGACATGCAGGATATGGAATTTACCATTCAGGAAGGCAAACTGTTTTTCCTGCAGACCCGTAACGGCAAGCG